>JAEUMM010000015.1 GCA_016792645.1 Alphaproteobacteria bacterium
GCCAAGGTGGACGAGATCACCCGGTACAAATCGCCCGTGGCGTTGGAGGCGATGCGGGCGGTGAAACGGGCCCTCGATCCGAAGGGGATCATGAACCCGGGCAAGGTCGTGCGGGTGGACGGGTGAGTCCAATTCGGCCGCGATATTCAGCGACAATGCTCTGCGGCGTGGAATTTGGCCATTCTAGCTCTAGGCTCCTGAGTCCAATCCACAATCTGTCCTGCCGGATCGTGTTCGCTTGGCTTCTTGTTTGGGCCGCTGCGGACGCCCGTGGATCTACTGGTAACGGTTCGCGTCGCCACCGCGCCTTGTGACAGACTGTTACACGGATGAACGGTTTTTGAACGGCGCCGCTCGGTGCCCTTCATGTGTCCGGCGCGAAACTTCCTACATCAAGAACCTGAGCAACAGGGCCGGTGTTCGGCTTTGATGAAGGAGTACCACCCGATGAAATACGTTCTTCCTGCCGTCGGCGTCGCGTTGGCGCTGACATTGAGCGGTACGGCTTACGCCGCCGATCATGACCGAGGCGGCCGTGGCGGTCGCGATCAAGCGACCCAGCAAAACGACAACGGCCAGCGCTTCAACCGCGGCGACCGGCAGCGTGCGCCGGTCGCGCAGCAACAGCCTCAACGCGGTCAGTGGCAGCCAGGCCAGCGCAACGACAACAATCGCTGGCGCAACAACGATCGTCCGCGCGGGCCGGTCGTGAACAACAACGGCCGTCCGCCGGTGGCGAACAACTGGCGCAACGACCGTCGCCCGGTGGCCGACAACAACACCTGGCGCAACAACAACGCGCGTGCTGGCAACTGGAGTCAATTCCGCCGCAACGTGCGTGCGCCCCAGCGCTTCCGGGTCGGCGCGTATCATGGGCCGCGTGGCTTCCACTATCAGCGTTGGTCTTACGGACAACGCCTGCCGGCCGCCTACTACGCGCGTCAGTTCTGGCTGTTCGATGTGATCGGGTACGGCTTGTTCACGCCGCCGCCGGGACTGATCTGGGTGCGCTATGGCGACGACGCGCTGTTGATCGATCAGTACACGGGCCAGATCGTGCAGGTTCGCTACGACGTGTTCTATTGATCCTCTGACATGACGAAGGCCCCAGGTTCGCACCCGGGGCCTTTTTATTTGCCTGCAATTTCGCGGCTTACTTCACTTTCAGCAGATCGATCTCGAAGACCAGAACCTGATCGGATTTGATCGGGCTCTTGCCCTTGCAGCCGTAGGCGAGGTCGGAGGGAATGACGACTTCCCACTTTTCGCCTTCGCGCATGGACGTCAGCGCTTCCTGCCAGCCCTTGATGACGCCGCCGGCTTCGAATTCGGCAGGCTCGGTCTTGGTTTCGTCGAAGACGGTGCCGTCGATCAGCGTGCCCTTGTAGCGGACCTGAACAGACGACGCCCATGTCGGCTTGCGCGCCGTTTCCTTCGATGGACCTTGGAGCACCCGATATTGCAGACCGCTGGCGGTCACCTGAACCCCCGGCTTCTGTTTGTTGGCTTCAAGATAGGCTTGCATCTTCTGCCAGTTCGCCTGATCGCGCGCGGGGCATTCGTCCGACGCGCGGACTTTGGGCGCCGGTTCGTCGCCGGACAGGTTGAACACGCAGGCGGACAGCGACATTCCCGCAAGGACGACGACGGGAAAAGCGGCAAAGCGGCCGAACGACATCGGTTTCAAAACTCCGGGCTGGTGAGAAGGCGTGCAATCAAGAACCGCGGGGAAACTGCCCCGGGGGCGGCGTGACTTGCAAGTGGGATGTGTTAGGAACGCCGCCATCTGAACATTCGTACTTGAAGGAACCTGAGATGAGTCAGACGGGTGAGCCGCGGCAGGCCATCTTCATCACCGGCGCGGCCTCTGGTATGGGGCGAGAGACGGCCAAGCTTTTCGCCTCCAAGGGGTGGCTCGTCGGCGCGACAGACGTGAATCTGGACGGGCTGAAGACGCTTGAGCAGGAGCTTGGGTCGGAGAATGTCTGGATCAGCCGGTTGGACGTGACCTCCAAGGCGGATTTCGACGCGGCTATCGCCGCCTTCGGGCAGAAAGCGGGCGGACGGCTGGACGTCATGTTCAACAATGCCGGCATCGGCGAGTCTGGCTGGTTTGAGGACGTGCCGTATGAGGCCGCCGTGCGCGTCGTTCAGATCAACTTCGTAGGTGCGCTGAACGGGGCGTATGCGTCGCTTCCGCTTTTGAAGAAGACGCCGAACTCGCTTTTGTTCACGACGTCGTCTTCGTCGGCGACCTATGGGATGCCGCGCATCGCCGTCTATGCAGCGACCAAGCATGCGGTAAAGGGGTTGACCGAGGCGCTGTCGGTCGAATGGGAGCGCCATAAAGTGCGCGTGGCGGATGTTCTGCCGGGGCTGATCGACACGGCGATCTTGCGCTCGACGCCGAACCGGTCGGGCGACGCGCCGAAGCCGACGGAGGACCAGTTCTACGCCAATGCGCCGAAGAAGGGGATGTTCCGCTTGATGCCAGCCTCCAGCGTCGCCGAGTGTGTGTGGCGTGCCTATTCCTCGCCGAAGACGAAGCTGCACTACTACGTGCCGGACGAGCTGGCGTGGATCGACCGGATCAAAGGCTTTGCGCCAAGTTACATGCGCGGGCGGATCTTGAAGCTGTTCCCGGGTCTCGTCGCGCGGACGTCGGGGAAGTAGGCGAACGAAAAGGCCGGAGGCTTCCCTCCGGCCTTTGGTCTTCCGCTCGGTCGAGCGTTAGAGATTCCGGCCGCGTTGCGGGCGGTAGAACACGTGAGTGCCGATCGAGGCGACCTTGACCATGCGCGAGGCCCAGCCCGGGCTCACATAGTCGGCGTGGTAGAACGTGGCGCCGCCAGCGACCGAGTTCACTTTGCCGCCCGTGCGCATGACGTTGGTCGCGATGCGCATCGCCTGACGCCAAGCGTCTTGGCTGCGGACGCGATCGGCGATGCCGTCACAGGTGAAGGAGAACTGGCAGCCGGTGCGGCGCTTGGATCCCTCATAGACCACGCCGCAGATCGTCTTCGGGCGGCCGGGGACTTTGGTCCGCGCGATGATGACTTCGGCGACGGCGCGCTGGCCCATGGCGCTTTCGCCGCGGGCTTCGAAATAGATGGCGGTCGCGAGGCAGTCTTTCTCGCGCAGATACGCCTGGTAGGCCGGGCGGTTCACAACATTGCGCACCACAGTCACGGGCAGCGCCGGGCGCACTTCCGCCTTGGCCTCATAGGTGGGGCTCAGGCGCAGCACGAGCTGACCCGCGCCTGTGGCGGCGTTCAGCATCGGCGCCGCAAGGGCCACCGTCAGGGCGTAAAGAAAGGCCCCGGAAAGCGCGGCCTTGAGAATTCGGTCGTTGCGGCGCAGATGCGCCAGAAGTCCGGTCGTCTTTCCCACGATACCTCCATGGTCAAAAGCCAGGCGTTACACCCTCACTCAGGATCCCTTTGGCGGGATCTCTTGGTCAGTCCCCCGTGGCGTGAGCTCCGGGTCAGTCGTCTCCAGCCCAAAGGTGCAGCCCTCGGGCCAGTAACCATTCGACTGCATGGATTGCGCCCGGAACGCGGTTAATCCGGTCGTTAGGCTTACCGGGTGCGTCGGGATCCCCGTCGCGCCTTGGGACGGACGGGTAGCTGTCTGTCCCGCTGCGGCGCAACAAACTGCGAGTTGTATAGGGATTAAGAACTCACGTGTCAGTGCGGCACATTGGGAACAGGCTATGTCAAGCTGTCGCAGCCCGTGGCATGTTGATCACACTCGTTTCACTTGGTTTATTCAGTAATCGTCTAGTCTAAAAATGTCCCGTTTCTACTGTTACGAATTGTTATGCTTCAACTGTTCAGTCAAATGGCTCCTGCCTGTGTGGCCGATCTGCTTCTTGTTGGTCAGGTCATGAAGAAGATTTAATATGGGGACGCACCCTTTTTCGGCACGCCTAACGCGCCGCCAGGCGCACAGGTTCCCCCTGCGGGAGTCGGAATCCCACCGCCAAATTTTTCTGTAATTTCAGATAGTTACTTCAGTGTCGCCTGGGCCGCGGCTAGGCGCGCGATCGGCACGCGGAAGGGCGAACACGATACATAATCGAGACGCACCGTCTCGCAGAAATGGATAGAGGCGGGGTCGCCCCCATGCTCACCGCAGATGCCCAGCTTCACGTTCGGCCGGGTCTTGCGGCCCCGTTCGGCGGCGATGCGGATCAGTTCGCCGACGCCTTCGGTGTCGAGGGTCACGAAGGGGTCGTTGGGCAGCAGGGCGCGGCTGAGATAGTCGGGCAAGAACTTGGTGGCGTCGTCGCGGCTGAGGCCGAAGGTCGTTTGGGTCAGATCGTTGGTGCCGAAGGAGAAGAACTCGGCGGTCTCGGCGATCTCGGCGGCCTTCAAGGCGGCGCGGGGCAGCTCGATCATCGTGCCCACGAGGTAACCAAGTTTGGCGCCCTTCTCTTTCTCGACAGCCCTGGCGACCGCGTCGATGCGGGCCTTGAGGAAATCGAGTTCGCCCTTCATGGCGACCAGGGGGATCATGACTTCGAGGATGACGGCGGCGCCCGCTTCCTTCTCGGCGATGACCGCGGCCTCGAACATGGCGCGGGCCTGCATCTCGTAGATCTCAGGGTACGAGATGCCGAGGCGGCAGCCGCGGTGGCCGAGCATGGGGTTGAACTCGGCCAGGTCTTCCAGGCGCTCGCGCAGTTTGGCGGGGTCGATGCCGAGGTCGCCGGCGACTTCGTCGACTTCATTGCCTTTGGGCAGGAACTCGTGGAGCGGCGGGTCGAGGAGGCGGATCGTGACGGGCAGGCCCGCCATGATGCGGAAGAGCTCGACGAAATCGTTGCGCTGGAACGGCAGGAGCTTTGCCAGCGCCTTCTCCCTGCCCCCCTTGGTGTCGGCCAGGATCATTTGGCGGACGACGTTGATGCGTTCCTCGTCGAAGAACATGTGTTCGGTGCGGCAGAGGCCGATGCCTTCGGCGCCGAACTCGCGCGCGGTTTTGGCGTCGGCGGGGGTCTCGGCGTTGGCGCGCACCTTCATGCGGCGGACGCCGTCGGCCCAGGACATCAGCGTCGCGAAGTCGCCGGAGAGTTCGGGCTGGATGGTGGGCACCGTGCCCTTCATCACCTGGCCGGTCGAGCCGTCGATGGTGATGGTTTCGCCCTTGCGGATCGTTTGGCCGCCGGCGGTGAAGAGTTGCTTGGCGTAGTCGATGCGCAGGCCGCCGGCGCCGGAGACGCAGGGGCGGCCCATGCCGCGGGCCACAACAGCCGCGTGGCTGGTCATGCCGCCGCGGGCGGTGAGAATGCCGCGGGCGGCGTGCATGCCGTTGATGTCTTCGGGGCTGGTTTCGATGCGGACCAGGATGACCTTGCGGCCTTCGCCCACCATGCG
>JAEUMM010000180.1 GCA_016792645.1 Alphaproteobacteria bacterium
TTCGTCTTGGCGTGCCCGGTTCGACGCGCGCGACAACGAAGTGCGGCGTGACTATTTCGGTGCGGATGGACGCCCGATCGTGACGCCGGACGAAGGCGCAGGCGTGATCCGCGAATATGACGAGCGGAGCAACGAGGTGAAGGTGACGTATCTGGGCTTGGACGGCAAACCTGCGCGCACGCCCAGCGGCTATATCGGATGGAGCGCCAAGTTCGATGAGCGCGGCAACCGGATCGAGCGTGTGTTCCTGGACGAGCGCGGCAATGTCGATGCTCTGCCCCTCGGTTACAGCATGGAGCGGCTGACGTTCGACGACCGCAACGTCATGACGGAGAGCGAGGTCTTGTCGAAGGACGGTAAGCGCGTCGCCCGCCAGAACGGGATTGCGGTATGGCAGTTCGAACACGATGCGCGCGGGCGTGTGATCGTGCAGCGGTCTCTCGACGCCGCGGGCCAGCCGGTGCCGCGGGACGACGGCTGCATCGTCGTGAAGCAGACTTATGACGCGCGCGGCAACTTCGCCGAGTCATCGTGCTGGATGCCGGATGGCGCTCGCGGGGCGAGTAAGCAAAAGGTGCACCGGTTCCTGCGCACCTATGACGACCGCGACCGGGCGATCCAGACGGACTTCTACGACGATCAGGAAAAACTGATCACCAGCCGGAAGTAGCCCCTACTCCACCGTCACCGATTTGGCCAGGTTGCGCGGCTGATCCACGTCCGTGCCTTTGACGACGGCCGTGTGATACGCGAGCAGCTGGATCGGCACCGAATACAGCAGCGGCGCGACGAAGGGATCGACTTCCGGCACTTCGATGCGGGCGAAAGCTTTGTCGCCGGCGAGTTCGAGGCCGCGCTTGTCGGAGATCAGGATCACTTTGCCTTTGCGCGCCATAACCTCTTGCATGTTCGAGACGGTTTTTTCGAACAGGCTGTCATAGGGCGCGATCACGACGACGGGGACGTTCTCGTCGATGAGGGCGATGGGGCCGTGCTTCATCTCGCCGGCGGCGTAACCCTCGGCGTGGATGTAGGAAATTTCCTTGAGCTTCAGCGCGCCTTCCAGGGCGATCGGATACGAGAGGCCACGGCCCAGGTAGAGCACGTCGCGCGCCTTGGCGATTTCGTGGGCGAGCGCTTCGTAGATCGGGTCCTGGTTCAACAGGGTGATCATGTGGCGCGGCACTTCCATGAGCGAGCGCGTCAGGCGGATTTCAGCGTCGCGCGAGATCGTGCCACGGGCGCGGCCGGCGGCGATCGCCAGGCCGGCGAGCACCGAGAGTTGGCAGGTGAAGGCTTTCGTCGAGGCGACGCCGATTTCAGGACCGGCGTGGGTCGGGAAGATGACCTCCGACTCGCGGGCGATGGACGAGCCCGGCACGTTGACGACCGACGCGATGTGCTGGCCCTTTTCCTTACAGTAGCGCAGAGCGGCGAGCGTGTCGGCGGTTTCGCCGGACTGCGAGACGAAGAGCGCGAGGCCGCCATGCGGCAGCGGCGCTTCGCGATAGCGGAACTCGGACGCCACGTCGACCTCGACCGCCATTTTGGCGATCGACTCGAACCAGTATTTGGCGACGATCGTGGCGTAGGAGGCCGTGCCGCAGGCGATCATCGTCGCCTTCGGGATGGTCGCGAAGTCGAATGGCATCTTGGGCAGCGCAACCGTTTGCGTCACCGGGTTCAGCACCGTGTTCAACGTGTGGCCGACGACTTCGGGCTGCTCGAAGATTTCCTTCGCCATGAAGTGGCGGTGCGTGCCCTTGTCGACGAGGCTTGCCGAGATGCTCGTCGTTTGGATCTCGCGATTGACCGGGCGATCCTTGGCGTCGAAGAATTTGACGCTGTCGGGACGCACGACGACCCAGTCGCCGTCTTCGAGATACGCAACCTTGTTCGTCAGCGGCGCGAGTGCGAAGGCGTCGGAGCCCAGATACATTTCCTTTTGGCCGTAGCCGACGGCGAGCGGCGGGCCGCTACGTGCGCCGATCATCAGGCCTTCTTCGCCGGTGAAGATCATAACGAGCGCGTAAGCGCCGTGGAGGCGTTTGACCGCCGCTGAGGCAGCCTTCTCCGGGCTCATGCCCTGGTTCAGGTATTCGGTGACGAGATGGACCGACACTTCAGTGTCGGTTTCGGTGTGGAATTTGTGGCCCTTCTTCTGCAGCTCTTCCCGCAGCTCGCGGAAGTTTTCGATGATGCCATTGTGGACAACCGCGACGCGGTCGGAGGCATGCGGATGGGCGTTTGTTTCGTTCGGCACGCCGTGCGTTGCCCAGCGCGTGTGGCCGATGCCGGTCGAGCCCGTCAGCGGGTTCTCGCGCAGGACTTTGTCGAGGCCCGTGAGCTTGCCCGGCGCGCGGCGGCGTTCGATGTGGCCGTCGACCAAGGTCGCGATGCCGGCGGAGTCATAGCCGCGGTACTCGAGACGCTTCAGCGAATCCAGGATGACGGGCGCTGCGTCGGGTTTGCCGACGATGCCTACGATGCCGCACATGCTAGGTCTTCTCCTTCGATTTCGTTTTGGCCGCTTTTTCGGCGCGTTTCTTCGCGCGGAATTTCGCGGCCCAGCCCGGGGCTTGGCGTTGATCGCTGCGTTCGACCGCAAGCGCGTCGCCTTCGACGTCTTTGGTGATGACGCTGCCGGCGCCGACAAAAGCGCCGTCGTTGATTTTGACCGGCGCGACGAGCGCGCTGTTCGAGCCGATGAACACGTCGGCGCCGATGTCGGTGAAGTGCTTGTCGAAGCCGTCGTAGTTGCAGGTGATCGTGCCCGCGCCGATGTTGGCGCGCGCGCCGACCCGCGCATCGCCGATGTAGGCGAGGTGGTTCGCCTTGGCGCCGTCTTCGATGATGGACTTCTTCACTTCGACGAAGTTGCCGATGTGGACGTCGCGGCCGATCTGGGCGCCGGGGCGCAGGCGCGCATAGGGACCGATGATCGCGCCTTCGGCGATCGTGCAATCTTCGAAGTGGCAGAAGGGTTTAATCGTGACGTTGTCGGCGACCTTCACCTTCGGTCCGAAGACGACGTTGGGGCCTACTGTCACGTCGCGGCCGAGCTTGGTGTCGTGGCTGAGCCAGACGGTTTCCGGATCGGTCATCGTCACGCCGTCGAGCATGGCGCGTTCGCGCAAACGGCGCTGCATGATGCCTTCGACGAGCGCGAGTTCGACGCGGGAGTTGATGCCGAGCACATCTTCGGCCGGCACTTCGACGGCGACGCAGCGGAGGTTGCGCTTGCGCGCGCCGGCGACGATGTCGGTGAGGTAATATTCCTTCTGGTCATTGTCGTTCTTGAGTTCGCCGAGCAGCGTGCGCAACAGCTTTGCGTCGAGCAAGAAGCCGCCGGCGTTGACGAAGCCGATCTTCTTTTGCTCCGGCGTCGCGTCGCGATTTTCGACGATGCCGTCGAGGTCGCCGTTCGCAAGCAGCAGCAGTTTGCCGTAGGGCGTGGGGTCGGCAGGCTTGAAGCCCATGAGCGCGAGGTCCGCCCCGCCTGCGCGCGCGGCCAAAAGCTTGTTCAGCGTTGCTTGTGTCAGAAGCGGGTTGTCGCCGTAGAGGACCATCACGTCGCCCGCGTGACCCTCGAGCGTCGGCAGCGCGCTGCGCGCCGCATCGCCGGTGCCGAGCGCGGTCTCTTGGAGAGCGACGGCCGCCCCCCTGCCTTTGCTGAAGCCGGCGATGTCCTGTTGACCAGGCCCGACGACGACCACGCGCGTTGCCGCCCCCAAGGAGGCCACGATGGTCAGGATGTGGCCGAGGATCGGCTCGTTCGCGACCTGGTGCAGCACCTTGGGCAGTGCCGATTTCATGCGCGTGCCTTTTCCTGCGGCAAGGACGACCGCGGCGAGGGGCGCATGGGTCTTGTCAGCAGTCGAAGAGGTCAAGCCTAAACCTAAGAAAAACGGGGGACTTCCGGCCTTTTGGCGAATTGACCCTCACATACGGCCAAGCCCCCACGAAATAAAGAAATGTTTCGCATTCTTGCCACAGAAATGGCAGTTCAGCGCCCTCTCTTGCGGATGAGACTTAACGTTTGGCCAAGGTGCTCCCTGAAACCGTGGTTTTCGACTTGGACGGGACGCTGGTCGATACGGCGCCCGATCTGACGGCCGCGCTTAACGCCGTCATGGCCCGCGAAGGGCGACCGCTGGTACCCCTCGACGACGTGCGGCACATGGTGGGGCGCGGTGCCCGGGTGCTCATTGAACGAGCATTGGACGCGACGGGCCAACCGTGGAACACGGCAACCATCAACGATCTCGTCGCGCATTTTCTGGAGCACTACGACGCCAATATCGCCACGACAAGTCGGCCGTTTGCGGGGTGCGAGACGGTGCTGCGCGGTCTTGCGGCGCGCGGGGTTAAGCTTGGCGTCTGCACGAACAAGCCGGAGCGATTGTCGCTGAAGCTTCTTGACGAATTGAACCTTCGTCCTTTGTTTCCCGTGGTGCTGGGCGCGGACAGTCAGGCCTATCGCAAGCCCGATCCCCGACACCTTCTTGATACAATTTCCGCACTTGGCGGGCGGGCGGAGAGCGCGGTCATGATCGGCGACAGCGAGACCGATGTGCTGACGGCGCGGGCGGCCAATGTGCCGGTTGTCGTCGTCAGTTTCGGCTATACGGAGATCCCGGTTCATCAGTTGGGCGCGGATCTTGTCATCGATCACTACGAGGCGCTGGAGGATGCGCTTCTGCGGGTGGCGCCGCGCTTGACTTGATGCGACGGCCGCCCCTATACGGGCGGTTCCTTCACGGAAGGGCGCTTAGCTCAGCGGGAGAGCACTACCTTCACACGGTAGGGGTCACACGTTCAATCCGTGTAGCGCCCACCACCCTCACTGGTGCAAATGAACCAGTGAGGGGCAGCGCGGCAGAGCGCGGGCAGGCTAGCCGCCGTTGTCGGGGAGCAGCGCCAGGCCGTCCCAGCCTTCACGGGGCTTCACGTGCTTTGGATTTCGGTGCTCTGGCTGGCGATCTCGTCCATCGCCGTAAGCACCTGCGCGCGGGCCTCTTCGATCGGCGTATCGTCGCTGAACACCCCGTCAAACTCTTTGAAGCCGTCGGCGATGAGGGTCTTGAGTTCGCCGATGGTGCGGATCGCGGCCGGCGCATTGGCCAGGACAAGCGACAGAATTTCGATGCCGGTCATTGCACGGACACTCCCTTGGCTTCGTTGATCTCGATCACACCTTCGTTCACCAGCGCGGTTACGCCGACCAGGAAGGCGACGTCGTCAGTGCCAGCCTCGACCAGCGGACGCGCCGCGAGGATCTTCGCCGAATACTCGAGGTCGACGTTCTGGACCTTCTTCCAGACCTTCGGGTCTTTGCAGATTT
>JAEUMM010000196.1 GCA_016792645.1 Alphaproteobacteria bacterium
GTGAAGAGCATGTGGCGAGACCGGCGTCTGCTGGACCTGTTCGGTATCGAGCATCCGATCGTTCAGGCGCCGATGGCTGGCGCGCAAGGATCGGCGCTTGCGATCGCGGTCTGCGAGGCGGGCGGATTGGGATCGCTGCCGTGCGCGATGCTCTCGATCGAGCAGGCGCGCAGCGAGATGCAGATCATTCGTCAGCGTACGGATCGGCCGTTCAACGTGAACTTCTTCTGTCATCAGCCGCCGGTGCCCGATGCCGCGCGCGAAGCGAAGTGGATCGAGCGGTTGGCGCCGTATCGGCGTGAGCTTGGCGTTTCCGCGCCGACGATGCCGGGTGGGCGTGCGCCGTTCGGTGACGAGGCTTGTGCGCTGGTCGAGGCATTCAAACCGCGCGTCGTGAGTTTTCACTTTGGTTTGCCGGAGAAGCGCTTGCTCGATCGCGTGCGGGCGGCGGGCTCCGTGGTGATCTCTTCGGCGACGACGGTGGCCGAGGCGCGTTGGCTGGAAGAGCGTGGGGTCGATGCCGTCATCGCGCAGGGTGCGGAGGCTGGCGGGCATCGTGGGATTTTCTTGAGCGACGACGTTGCCTCGCAGCCGGGGATTTTTGCGCTGGTGCCGCAAGTCGTGGACGCTGTGCGTGTGCCGGTGATTGCGGCCGGCGCTGTCGGTGATGCGCGCGGGATTGCGGCGGCGTTGATGTTGGGCGCGGCGGGTGTGCAGATCGGGACCGCTTATCTGTTGACGTCGGAGGCGACGAACTCGCCGATCCATCGTGCGGCGCTGAAGAATGCGCGTGAGGATCAGACGGTGCTGACCAACGTGTTCACGGGGCGGCCTGCGCGCGGGATCGTCAATCGTGCGGTGCGCGAGGTTGGGCCGATGAGTGTTGATGCGCCGGCATTTCCGGGCGCGTCGAACGCTATGACGCCGCTGCGCCAGAAGGCTGAGGCTGCCGGGTCGGGCGACTTCTCGCCGTTGTGGTCGGGGCAGGCGCCGCGGTTTGCGCGCGAGATGCCGGCTCAGGAATTGACGCGGGAGCTGGCGCGGTCGACGTTGGCACTGCTTGCAGAGATGAGGACGCCGTGAACTATCAAGAACGCTTTATCACTGTGCCGGACGAGTTGAAGGTGTTTGTGCGCGACTACGCGCCCGTTGGCGCGGTGCGTGGGTTGCCGGTGATTTGTTTGCACGGGTTGACGCGCAACTCGGCGGACTTCGAGGCGGTTGCGCCGCGGATTGCGGCGTTGGGGCGGCGGGTGCTGGCGTTCGACGTGCGCGGGCGCGGGCTTTCGGATCGCGATCCGATGCCTCAGCGGTATGTGCCGCCGGTGTATGCGGCCGATGTCGTGCATGCGATGAACGAGCTGGGCGTCGATCGCGCGGTGTTCGTCGGCACGTCGATGGGCGGGTTGATCACCATGCTTGTCGCGATGATGGCGCAGGCGCGTGTCGCTGCCGTCGTGTTGAACGATATTGGGCCGGTGGTGAACACCAGCGGGATCTCGCGCATTGCGACCTATGTCGGCAAGACGCCGCCGCAGGACGGATGGGCTCATCTCATCGCGCTCATCAAAGGGACGCAAGGCGCCGCGTTTCCTGACGCCGACGATGCGTTCTGGGAGACGATGGCGCGACGGACGGGACGCGAGTTGCCGGACGGACGGATCGCGTTCGATTACGATCCGGCGATTGCGCATATCTTCGAGCAGCCGGCGGCCGCGGCGGCGCCCGATCTGACGCCGATCTTCAAGATGCTGGACAACGCGCCGTTGCTGGTCGTGCACGGCGTGCTCAGCGACATCCTGCTGCCGGAAGGCATCGCGGCGATGAAGGCGTTGCGGCCGGACCTCGAAGTCGCCGACGTGCCGCGCGTTGGGCACGCGCCGACGCTTGAGGAGCCGGCGGCGTGGGATGCGATGGCGCGGTTCTTTTCGCGCGTGCCCTAACAGAAGAGGCGCGAGCGTTGCCGCTCGCGCCTCTTGTTCCGTCGTCGCAAGATCAGTAGCGGACCGTGATCTTGAAGCTCACCGTCTGCGGCGCGCCGTAGTAGGCGGTGCGGATGCCGGCGACGCTTGAGAATTCCTGTGCGTCCGTTTTGTAGACTTCGTCCGACAGGTTGCGGGCGTAGAGGCCGGCGAGCAGGGTTTCGTTGTCGTTCGCCCAGACAAGCTGTGCGTCGTAGACCCAGAAGTCGTCCTGCCACATACCCGGGAAGATCGCGCGCGAGGTGAGGTTCGCGTTATCAACGGCGAGCGCCATCTCCGAACGGAAGCGCGCGGCTGCGCCCAACGTCAGCGAGCCCATGTCGCCCAACGACCATTCATACTGGCCGCCGAAACGCATCGTCCATTCGGGCGAGAACGCGGGTGTCTGCCAGCTGCGATCGATCGTGACGGGGCCGGCGCGGACTTCGAAGAACTCCGTGTATTCCGCGTGGAGGTAGCCGATCGAAGCATCGAGTCTGAGTTCCGGAACCGGATAGGCCAAGAACTCGAGTTCGGCGCCGTAGATCTCAAGGCCGCCGGCGTTCAGCACCGCGAAGTCGATCGCGGGGATCGGCTGTGTTGGCGACGTCACGCTGCGGCTGACGCGCGCTTGGAAGTCGGTGTAGTCGTTGTAGAAGGCGGTGATGTTCGTACGCACCGTGCCGTCCGCCCAATCGGACTTCACGCCGACTTCGTAGCTGTCGAGCGTTTCGGGATCGTAGGGTTGATCTTCACCCGCCGCGTTGGCGCGGCCGTTAAAGCCGCCCGATTTGAAGCCCGTCGCATAACGCGCGTAGAGCAGCGTGTTGTCGTTCGCCTGCCAGTCGAGCGAGACCATCGGCGAGACGTTTTCCCAGCTCTCGGTGCGGCTGAACGCGAAGGTGCCGTTGAAGAGCGCCGAGTTGCTGAACGTGGAGGTCGTGCGGAAGTATTCCTTTTCTTCTTCCGTGTAGCGGATGCCGGTCGAGAGATTGACCGTGTCGGTCAGCGCGAACACGGCGTTGGCGAAGGCCGCCCAGCTTGTCGTCTGCAGATCGTCGTCGACCGTGCGCAAGAACGTGTTGCCGCCGAGGAAGCCGCCGAGATAGTCGTCGGCGTAGGCTTCTTGGTGCGAGACGATGTTCTCGCGCAGGTAATAGAGGCCCGAGACGAGCTGCCAGTTCGTGCCCGCGTAGAGCAGCTGGAGTTCTTGGCTGGTCTGGTTTTGATCGACATCGACGAGGACGTCGCCGAGTTCAAGCTGGGTGGCGTCGATGTCGACGTAATCGCGGTTCTGAAGTTCGCGATAGGCCGTGATCGAGCGCAAGGTCCACGCGTCGTCCAAGTCCCACGTGGCGCTGGCAGAGCCACCCCAATGTGTCATCTCGGTCGAGTTCGGCAGGCCCGGCGTGGTTCGCGTCTCGAAGTTGAATTCGGGCGGGGTCGCGGGAACCACCAAGAGCGGCACGCCAAGGATGGTCGTGAGCGTGTTGGTTGCCTGGCCGACGTTCAGCGCGGCATCTTCTTCCGCGTAGTCGAACGAGACGTCGAGCTGGAAGTCTTCGCTGGGATCCCAAGCGAGTTTTACGCGGCCTGCGCCGACGCCGCGGTCGTTATACTCCGCGTCGGTCACTGGATTTTCGACATAACCGTCGCGCGAGCCGATGAGGAGAGAGGCGCTGGCGGCCAACGTGTCGGTCAGCCCGCCGGAAATAGTGCCGTTGCCGACGAGTTCGCCGTAGCTGCCGACCGTGAAGGAGGCGGCGCCTTTGCTTTCGTCGGTTGGGCGGCGGGTGATGACCTTCAGGGCGCCGCCGATCGTGTTCTTGCCGTAGAGCGTGCCTTGGGGTCCGCGCAGGACTTCGAGGCGTTCGATGTCCATCAGTTCGAACTGCGTGCCGCGGATGCGGCTGAGATAGACGTCGTCGACATAGACGCCGACGGCGGGGTCGAAGGTTTGCAGCGCGTCAGGCTGGCCGACGCCGCGGATGTAGATGTTCGTTGCGTTCGATGAGCCGCGGCCTTGGGCGATGTTCGCGTTCGGGATCGCGCCTTGGAGGCCCGTGACGTCGGTCGCGCCGATGCGGTCGAGACTCTTCTCGCTGAACGAGGAGACGGAGGCCGGAACCTTTTGCTGATTTTCCTTGGTGCGCCGTGCGGTGACGGTGACCTTTTCGATCTTGCCGGCCTCGTCGGCGGCCGGCGGCGGCGCGGCGTCTTGCGCGAGTGCGACGGTGGTCGTCAGCGCCAGCGCGGTGCCACCGAGCAGAATCGTTCTGTAAAGCGAGATCATCATGCCCCCCATATGTCCCCGGGCGCCACTCTTTGAAGGCGCGTCCCCATACTCACGCTAGCGTAGACCGGGTGGGCCGCCCACCGAATAATTCATCACCCGGTGAATTTTTTGCGCGATGTGACGTGGACGGACGATACTGGCGCGAATCCCTGATATTTGCTTGTGTTCTTATGCTCGCGACCGCAGCGCGAGCGTGCCTCATGGGCGTGATGCGTTGCCACATTTCGTCTGCGAGGCGAGTTGCGCAATTGGCGGGCGGCGACAGTTCGTGTGCAGCGCGCTATCGTGGGGCATCCGATTCAACCAAGTGTGCGCGTCAAACGGAATCCGCGGGCATGGACATGAAAGTCGGCCGCTTACGTGCGAGCGGTCCTAAGCGAAAGCGAGGGCCTGGGCGTCCGCAGAAGTCGGCGAACGGCGACGACGCGCGCGAACGCATCTTGGACGCGGCAGAGAATCTGTTCGCGCATCACGGCCTCGATGCGGTGAGCGTGCGCGACGTCGCGCGCAAGGCGCATGTCGATACGGCGTTGGTGCATTATTACTTCGCCACCAAGCGCGGCGTGTTCGACGCCGTGTTTCAGCGGCGCGCGGCGATCTTGAACAAAGAGCGCATCGCGATGATCGACGCCTACGAGGCGGCGCCGGGTCCCGGCGGCGTCACCGTCGAAGGGCTGATCGAGGCGTTCTTGAGTCCGCTCTTCGATGCGTCGGTCAAAGGCGGGCCGAAGTGGAAGGACTACTTCGCGCTCATTGCGCAAGTGAACAACAACCCGGATTGGGGCGGCGAGACGATGGCGCGCTTCTTCGATCCGGTCATCCGGCATCTGATCGCCGCGCTTCGGCGCGCGTTGCCTTCGGCGCGCGATGAGGATTTGTTTTGGAGCTATCATTTTTTGTCCGGCGCTTTGACGCTGACCTTCGCGCAGACGGGCCGCATCGATCTGTTGTCGGACGGGCTGTGCAAGTCGACGGATTTTGCGGCGGCGAGCGCGCGGCTGTCGCGCTATATCGCGGCCGGCTTTGAAGCGGTGTGCGTATCGCGCTCGATTGTACGAAAGCGAACAAAGTAAGTGGCGCGTCGAGTGCAGACCACTTTAGAAGCAATCTAGTATTTGGACGCCGGGCTTTACGCTTCCGTCAACGGCGCATAGCGAATTGGCGATAGAGCCGACGCGGAGACTGTGGTAGCTTTATTTATCTGTACTCGCTCACCCCTTCGCATAACGAAAGAGATACAGACCACCGAATGCCCGCCTGGGAAGCGTTGAAGGGTCTGACCGCGCAATTGTCCTCGGCATCAAATGTCGAGGACATCGGCCGAGCTTTGCTGAACGTCGGCGCGATGTACGGCTGGACCAACCTTATCATCGTCGACGTGACGAAATTGTTCAATCGCATCGGTCCTGCGCTTCTTTATGCTTCGGAGAGTCGCGAACTGTTTGAGGGCTTCGACGCCGAGCGGCCGCTCCTACAAAGGCCGGCCTTCCTGCGCGCCCAGACTTCCGATCGTCCGTTCCTGGCATCCGAGGCTCGCCGCGCGATGGGCGTGGCGGACGACCACGGTTGGTCTGTGCTGCCGGGCGGCGCCGAGCTCAAAGAATCGCTCGTGGTGCCCGTGCACTTGGAGGGCAGGTTTGTATGGGGCGCCGGGTTCAGCGGCTTCGATCCGGACACCTCGCAGCCGGCGCAGTCGGTCTTGAGCGCGTCGGTTCATGAGGGCTATTTGCGATTCCGCGAATTGCTTGATTCGACGCGATCGGACAGTCCGCTTAGCCCGCGTGAATCGGAGTGTCTGAAGTGGGTGGCCGACGGCAAGACGGACTTTGAGGTCGGCAAAATACTCGGCATCAGTCCGCGCACCGTCCGCTTTCACATTCGCAACGCGAAGACGAAGCTTGGTGTTGCGACGCGCATTCAGGCCGTCGCCAAGCGCGCCGGCGGCGGCGTGGCTTGACGCGAAAAGGCCTTCACGACCGTCGTTGGCGACTGAGCGAACAATGACGGCTGCGGGTGGGCCGACGGGGTGGCATTCGGTGCGCGTCTGATCTATACCCCCGCTCAAGGTATAGCAGCCATGACCGCGCTCGACGTGCTCAAGGAACTGACTTCCAGCTTGTCGCAAGCAAGCACGGCGGACGGTATCGGCCGCGCGCTATTTTTGTTGTCAAAGCGGTTCGGCTTTACGACGGCGCTGATCGTCGACATGTCTCACGCCTTCAGCCGGCTTGGGCCTGCCATCATCTTCTCAGCATCGGGTCGCGCGCCGGTGGAGCTCTTCGATACGCAGCGGCCGTTTGCCAACCATCCGTTCACTTTGCGGGCGCAAGGGTCCGACAAGCCGTTCGTGATGTCGCGGCTGAAAGCCGAACTCGGCCGCGAGGACGAGGCGTGGTGGGCGGGGCTGCCGCCGCACATGAAAGAGATGGACGGCATCGTCGTTCCCGTCCACGTCGAGGGCGATTTCGTTTGGTATTCGGGCTTTGCGGGGCCGGCGCCGGATCTGTCGCAGCGCACGCTCTCGGTGATGAGCGCCGCCGTTCACGCCGGCTATGAGCGCTTTCACGAATTGCTGGACGACAAGACGCCGCGCAGCCCGCTGACCGCTCGCGAGTCGGAGTGTTTGCGCTGGGTGGGCGAAGGCAAGACCGATATGGAGGTCGGCAAGATTCTCGATATCAGCCCGCGCACGGTGCGGTTTCACATCGGCAACGCGAAGGCGAAGCTCGGCGTCGCGACGCGCATTCAGGCTGTGGCGAAGCGGATCGGCGGCGCGACGTGAGGCGCCGGGGACCTTGGGTCCCCGGGCCTCTGTCATGCGGTCAGAAGCGCGTGCGCAGGCCCGCGTAGGCGGCGATGCCTGGGGTCGCGTAGCCGTAGACCTCTTCGTATTTTTCGTCGAACAGGTTCTCGACCCGACCGAAGAGTTCGACGCTGTCCGTCAGTTCATAGCTGGCGTTGAGGTTGACCAGCGTGAAAGCCTGAAGGCGGACGCGGGATTCCGGCGTGGCGGTCGCGAACTCGTTGTCGAACTGCTCGCCGTTGTAGCGGACGGTCAATGTCGCTTGCGCGCGGTCGAGGAAGCGGTAGTTCACGTTGAGCGACGCGGTGTGCGGCGCGCGGCGGACTTCTTCCAAGCCCGCTTCGACCGCGTCCACGTACGTGTAGACGACGTTGATCGACCAGGCTTCGTCGAGTTTGGCGTCGAGGGTGAGTTCGATGCCTTTGCGTTCGCTGTCGGTCGTGCGGTTGTCGGGCGAAGAGAAGAACGAGAACGGCGGCACGAAGGTGAAGACGGTGAAGATTTCGTCTTCCAGCGTCGCTTCGAAATAGGTCGCGGTGAAGCGGGCGTCGCCGTCCAGAAATATCTGGTCGAGCCCCACGTCCCAGCCCACCGACTTCTCCGGCGTCAGGTTCGGGTTGCCGATGAAGGCGCCGGGGTCGACGCCGAAGAGTTCGAAGTTGGTCGGGTTCTTGACGCCGGTGCCTGCGGTCGCGCGCAGGCGCGTCGTGTCGGTGAGGCGCCAGCTCGCTTGCAGGCGGTAGGTGTCGGCGTCTGCGAAATAGTCGTTGGCGTCGTGACGGTAGGCGGCGCCGGCGTCGAATGCACCGACCGAGATGTCGTAGGACGCGACGTAGCCGGTGTTGTTCATCTCGCGTTCGCCGTTGATGCCGGGGTCGAAGACGCCGACGGCGACGTTCTGGAATTTCTCGCTCTTCCAATCGACGGCGCCGGTGAGTTTGTGGCTCAGCGATCCGGTGTCGAAGGTGACGGCGGAGACGACGCTGACCTTATCGCGTGTGGCGGCGGTGAAGAACGGCGTCAGCGCGACGGGGAAGGCGAAGAAGTCGGTCGAGACGTTTTCGCGGTCGACGTCGGCGTAGGTGTAAGTCACGCGCGTTTGCCAGGCGTCGTCGAAGAGCGAGAGTTCACCTGAGACGTTGGCGAAGAGCTGCTTCGATGCCGTCGTGTCCGGGCCGTCGATGACCAAGCCTTCGGTCGGCGTCGAGGGGAAGGCGAAGTCTTGCGGGTCGGTGTCGGCTTTGGTTTCGACGTAGCGCACGAAGGCGCGCAGTTCGAGGTTCGATGCCGGACGGAGGCCTGCGTTGAAGAAAAGCGACGAGTCGTCTTCGCCGTCGTCTTCCGTGCCGAAGCGCGAGACGTTCGTGCCTGAGGTTTCGTGGTGGTTGGCGCTTAGGAACACGTCGACGCTGTCGTCGCCGTAGCCGAGATTGGCGGCTGTCTGCCACGTTTCGAAGGAGCCCGCTTCGGCGAAGGCTTCGACGGCGAGGGCGCCGGCGCCGCGGCGTGGCAGGAGGTTGATCACGCCGCCGACGGCGTCGGAGCCATACAACGCGCTTTGACTGCCGCGCAGGATCTCGATGCGTTCGATGTCGGTGGCGAGCAGGCCGGCGAAATCGAACTCGCCTTGGAACGGATCGGAGATGTCGGCGCCGTCGAAGAGGACGAGCGTGTGATTGGCTTCGCCGCCGCGCATGCGCACTTGCGTCGAGGTGCCCGCGCCGCCGGAGCGGCTGACCGCGACGCCGGGGACGTCGCGCAGGACGTCGGAGACGATGCGGGTTTGGCGTTGATCGAGTTGTTCGCGCGTGACGACCGAGACGGCGGTGCCGAGGCGGTTCTCGGGCGTGGCGCCGATGCGGCTTGCGGTGACGACGACCTTTTCGATTTTTGCTTCGTCGGCGTGTGCGGGCGCGATCGCACATGAGAGTGCGAGCGCGGATGCGGACGATAGGCATGCGATGCGAGACATGGACTTCCCCCAAAACGTTGTCGGGGCGCGCACCTATCCCTTCGAACGCGCCCGCAAGCCGCGCGTAATCACCATGATCACCACGTGCCAACGTCACCGCGCCGGAAGGATCCGTCTCGCGAGCGCCCACCGCGCCAGAGAGGGGTGACTTACGTGGGCAGGTTTCCTGGCTCACGACCCTTCACCGGCCGCCTTCCCGATCCCGTTTTCCTTGTGGGGATCAGTGGCATCTGAGGCCAATGCATCGTCGCTTACAGTTGCGGGGGCAGCCCCGGTGTCTCACCGGAGTTCCCTAAACCAACGTAACGACGAGACGATGCGTCTCTATTTGTGCATGGTCAAGCGGGGTCGCGCATTCCGATATATTTGTCGCGGGCGCGTTCGCTCGACGGGGGAAACGATGGGACTTGATACGAGTGCGCATCCGGTGGACGAGGCACTTTTCCGCGAGCGCCTCGTGCCGTTCGTGAAAGATGGAAAACCGATCGACGATCTGATTGCGCAGGCGGCGCGCATGGCGGTGGCTTCGTCACGCGCAGCGACCTGGCGGTTCGCGGCGCAGAACTTCAGTTGGAAAGTTCGCGAGGCGCAGGAGGCCGTCGTGCCGACGGTGACGGAGCGTTACACCGAACCTGCGCGCTCGCAGAGTTTCTTCGAACGTGTGTTCGGCGTCAAAGCGCCGATGCAGGAGAAGACGTTCACACGTCCCGAGCGCGTGCCCGGACTTCCCGCCGTCGACAACGATCTGACGTCGTTCGGGCGGCCGTTCTTCATGCCCGTCGACGGGACCGAGCGCGTGCTCGCGCTCTACGCGCGTTATCTGGAGGCGGCGCAGGGCGGCGAGGCGTCCGTCGATGCGATCGCGCGCGAGATGGTAGCGGAGGTCGGCGCCAACGCTTTGAACTTTCCAGCCGGCACAAGGCCCGCGGTGATCGAGGCGACGAAGGCGTTGCTGCCCTTCGACAAGCGAATTCTGCCGGAGCGCACGGCGGAAGGCGGGCCGGCGCTCACCGTGGCGCAGCACGAGAGGCGGCTGAAGCGCGAGACCGAGATGTGGCGCTTCATCTTTCTCAACCGCGCATCGGACAAGCCGTTGCCGGATGAATTCAGGGATCCTAACGAAGACCGTGTTCCGGCGCCGGCGCGCGAGTACGTGCGCAATCTGCCGCTGCAGATGGCGGGTTTCGCGGCGGCGTTGATGCCGGGATGGATGAGCCGCGGCTATGGCTTTGCGTCATCGTTGTTCGACAAGATCGGGGTGCAGGCGCCGCGTATTTTCGAAACGCCGGAGCCGCTGTTTCGCGACCTGGTCAAAGACGCGCCCGAGATGCGCGCGGTGCTGAACACCACGATCGTCGAGAATTTTATCCTCGGCGGTTACGTGCCGCCGCAGAAGATGGAGGCGTTCGTGGATCTGCTGGCGAAGCATGAGCGCGCGATGGTGCTGGCGTTTCACAAAGGCCCGGCGCCGACGCCCGAGGAGACGAAGGGTTTGGCCGAGGACTACATCAAGATTCTGGAGCCCGCGACGTATGCGCTGAAGAACGGCTACGGGTATCTGGAGGCTGCGGAGATTTATTCGGGACCGCTCGGCTGGGCAAACTGACGCTCTAAACGGGGATGTAAAGGGCGGCCAAGGCGAAGGCGGCGAGCATCGCAACATGCAACGCGGTGACGACGTTGTTGGCGCGGCGGATCGAGCGGGCTTGCGCTTGGTGTTTCTTCGCGTCGGTGTCGAGGCTTCGGAAACTGTTCACTACGTCGTCGATGCCGACGGCGAAGCCGAGGACCACGCGCACCACGAACAGAGTCCAAGCCAGCGTCCACATCGCCGCCGGATCGAAGCCGAGTGCTTCGGCCAAACTGACATATTGCATCCCGCCGCACCCCCCGATGCGCGCTCGGCAAGCAGGATGACGGTTTGCCGGAACGCGTTCAAGGTGGGCGCTCCGTCTCGATTTGGAACTTGAACACGGTTCAAGACGAATTGCGTGCGCGCGGCGTGAGTCCTGTCCGCGACTGTGGCCTTCGAGAGACATGACGTGGTTGAGAGCCGCGTATCCTTTGCGGGAGAACGAATCAGTGTCGGCGCGCGTCGCGTCCGCGAATGTCTCTTGGAGGTCTTATGCGTACAAAGGCTTTGCTGCTTGGCGCCGTCGCGTCGCTTGCTTGCGCCGGGACGGCGAGCGCGGCGCACTTCCAGGGCTGGTACGTCAGCCTGGAAGCCGGCGTTAACTTCGTCGACGATGCCGGTTCGATCAACGACGGCATCGATCCGACCTTCTTGGGCGGGTGGCCCTCGGAAACGAGTTTCGATACCGGCTGGGCCGGCATGCTGACGTTCGGTCATGCGTGGGGCAACTTCAGGGCCGAGCTTGAGCTCGCCTACCGCAAGAACGACATCGACAACTTCTTCGTCGGCAAAGGCGGCGGTTCGAACTTCGTCGGGCCGGGTTACCTCGAAGAGTTCTCGCCGATGGTGAACGCGCTCTATGATTTCCCGGTGGGCGATCGCTGGTCGCTGACCGTCGGCGCGGGCGCCGGCGGCGACCACATGAACTATTCGAACAACACGGGCTGGCACACCGTGCCGATCCGCGACACGCAGTGGGCGCTCGCATGGCAGCTGATCGGCGGCGTCAACTTTGCGATGAGCGAACGGTCGGCGCTGTTCGTCACGTACCGCTATTTCAACGCCGACGAAACCGAGTTTACGTCGTTTGACGACCTTGCCGCGGAACTGCACGACGACAGCTACGACGACTTCACGAAGCACAGCGTGACGTTCGGCTGGCGCTACGACCTCTATGCGGATGAATCGCCGGCGGCGCCGCCGGCTCCGACCCCGCCGCCCGCACCGGCGCCGTCGGCCGCGCCGAAGCAGTTCATCGTCTTCTTCGGCTTCGACAAATGCGACATCACGGCGGAAGCGGACAAAGTGTTGGGCGAAGCGGCGTCGACGGCGAAGTCGTCGGGCGCTGCGTCCGTGCGCATCGTCGGGCACACCGACACCTCGGGATCGCCGTCCTACAATCAGACGCTTTCGGAATGCCGAGCGGGCGCCGCCAAGACCAACCTGGTCGGCAAGGGCATCCCCGACAGCGCAATCTCGACGTCGGGCAAAGGCGAGTCCGAACTGATGGTTCAGACGGGCGACAGCGTCAAAGAACCGCAAAACCGCCGCGCGACGGTCGATCTGGAATAGCGCCAACTGCGCGCCGTGCCGACAAAGGGCGGAGCGAAAGCTCCGCCCTTTTCTGTTGCGGCTGGCGCGATTTATTCCCGCAGGCGCGCCTTCACGTCCGCGTAGGACTCCTGGATGAGCGTGCCGAGCGCTTTGGTGTCGAGCGGCGCGCCGGGCTTTATTTTGACGTGGCGCATACGCACGCCGGTGCCTTCCAGCAGACGGGCGGGATCCTTCAACGCCGCGCCGAGGAAGAAGCCCACGGCGGCGTGCGCCTTGAACACGTTGACGTAAGCGAACGGCACGTCTTTCACGCAGGCGACCGGACAACCGTCATGCATCATCTCAAGCACGTCGAAGCCGCACGCGCGTATCCGCGCAAACCACTCGCGCGCGATCGCACCAAGTTCGCCCGGCTGTTCGCTCAGCCAGGCTTGGACGGCGGGATCGCGTCTGATGCCCAATGACAG
>JAEUMM010000299.1 GCA_016792645.1 Alphaproteobacteria bacterium
TTGCCGGATCGCGACGACGTCAAGCAGGGTGTCATCGCCTACAAGATCGCGGCGCATGCGGCGGACCTGGCGAAGGGGCATCCGGCGGCGCGGCTGTGGGACGATGCGATGTCACGTGCGCGGTTCGAGTTTCGCTGGCAGGACCAGTTCAACCTGGCGCTCGATCCCGAAACGGCGCGCGCCTATCACGATGAGACACTGCCCAAGGAAGCGCACAAGACGGCGCATTTCTGTTCGATGTGCGGGCCGAAATTCTGCTCGATGAAGATCACGCAGGACGTGCGCGACTACGCCGCCAAACTTGAAGAGAAAGAGAAGGGCATGGCGGCGATGAGCGACAAGTTTCACGAGACCGGCAGCGAGGTCTACGTGCCTGTGAAGGGCGCCGCCGAATAGCGCGAGATGTGAGCGTCGTCACGCGGATGAACGGATTCTGAACGACGGGCGGCGGCGAGCGTTCAGGTTCGATGGCGCATAGTCTTTTCAACGGTTCGACGAGCCGAATCGGTGTTGAGGAGAACGCCCCATGTCCCGCTCCAGCGAATTTGTGAACCTTGCTGTTCTAAGTGCGATCTTCATCGGCGTTGCGATGCTGTCGCGCTTCTTCTGATCGGTTGTTACGCGCGTGCCGGACGGCGTTTTGCGGCCCGGCAGACGGGCGGGAAGCGATCCTATCGCGAGGGTTTGTCAGCGCTTCCCACTCGCCCTTCTTCCGCCCGCGCGGTCTGCGGGTGTTCTTCGAAAAGCATCAGCGAAACGTCCTCGACGCGCGTTGTCGCGTAGATGAGCGAGCCGCCGGCCAGAGCCAGGCCCGAGCGGAAGTAGAAGTCCTCGATGTCGGCGAGCGCTTCGTCCTTGCCGGTTTCCAGATCGATACGATGTAAGACGGCGCGATCCGGCGGTTCGCGGCGGATGTAGAAGACGTCTCCGGCCGCAACCAGTACATTCGCCCAGTCGGACGGCGCCGTATCTGCAGCGAGCACCCGCGGCGGCGCGGCAGGGTTCGACAGATCGAGCCGATAGAGACCGCCCTTCACCGGATCGACGATGAGCAGTTCAGTGTCGTTCAGCACATAGACGGCGCGGGCCGGCGTGTCCGAGATGCGGGTCGATTGGCCGGTTGCGACGTCAAGCTTCCATGGACGCCATGCGCCGCCGCGGTCGGAGGCGAAGTAGATCGTTCGACCGTCCTTGGACCACGCCGGCGACATGTCGTTGGCGCCGCCTTGCGTGAGCCGGCGAACGACGCCGTCGAGGTCGACGGTGTGAAGGCTGAAGCGGCCTTGGCGCGGGGCGGAGAAGGCGATGGTCTTTCCGTCGGGGCTGAATTTCGGCGTGTGGATGTAGGCGTGGCCGAAGAAGGTCAGCTGGCGCGCCGCGCCGTTCTTCGACAGCCAGACCTCCGGCGCACCGCCGCGATCGGAGACAAAGGCGATGACGCCGTCGCCGGCGGCGTCCGGATGCCATTCGAGCCGTGTCGAGTCGGGCGGCAGTTGCGGCATACGTGCGTCGCCGCCGAGCGCGAACACGTTGAGCCCACCCGTTTCCGTCCACACTTCGTAGGCAACGCGCGTGCCGGAGACGGACGGACTCTCGATGTCTTGCAATGAGGGTTGCAGCGAGACGGGCGCGCCGCCCGGTGTGACGCGGTTTAGGCCGAAGCTGCCGCCGCGGTTGGAGGCGTAGACAATCGCCTGCCCGTCCGCCGTCCAATCGAGGCCATGCACTTTGGCATTGTCGGTCGTGATGCGATCGAGACGGCCGGAGGCAAGGTCGATCGTGTAGACGTCCTCAGCCCCGATCGCGGTCGATAGCGTGAGTGCCAGCTGCTTGCCGTCGGGGCTGAAGCGCGCGTCCTCGGCGCCGAGTGCGGGATCGGTGGTCGCGCTGGGGGCCGCGCCTTCGAGCGCGACGAAGGCGAGGGCTGCCGGATCGAGGCGCGCGTCCGTTCGCGTGAGCGCGAACAGTCGTCCGTCGGGCGACCAATCGAGCGAGTGAACAAACTTTGCGCCGCAATCGGCGACCTTGCGCGGCGTGCCGCCGGGGACGGCGACACGCATGAGTTCGCAGGTTTCTTCGGTGCTGCGAACATAGGCAAGCTCGTCGCCGTTCCGCGACCAGACCGGATGCTGTTCGCGCGCGCTGTCGCGGCTGAGGCGCTGGGGCTCACCGCCGGAGGCCACGCTCTTGACGTAGAGATCCCATTGTCCGGCGGCATCGCGATGCGCGAAGGCCAGTTGGCCACCGCCGGGGCCGAGCGCGGGATAACGCTCGAAGCCGGGCAGCGAGGTCAGCGGCGTGATGCGTGCGCTACCGCCGATGTTCGGCGCCGGCGCGGTACGAAACGAGAGCGCTGCGTTCGTTGCGATGGCCAACGCGAAAACAGCGGCGACGACCGCCAGGGGCGGTGGGAATGACCTGTGGCGCGATGCGGTGGGGGCTGGCGCGGCTTTTGCCGCTGGCACGTCGACCGCCGCAAGGACATAGCCGAGTTTCGGCAGGGCCTTGATCTCCACGCCTTGACCGTCGCGGAAGACGCGGCGCAGGGCCGAGATGCAGCGGGTCAACGCGTCGTCGGTGACGGCGCGGCCGTCCCAGACATCCTCGAAGAGCTTTTCGCGCGACACCGTCTCGCCGCGGCGGCGCGCCAACGCGATCAGAACCGCCATCACTTTGGGCTCGACGCGCGCCACGGTCTGCCCGTGCGCGATTTCACAGCGTGCGGGCGTGACCTTGAAGTCGCCGAGGGTGAAGGGTTCGACGGTGGTCAGATTCATGCCTCATCCTGCGCGTCACGGCGGGTGCGATGCAATCATCGGCGTTTCATCGGAGCGCCATCGGGACACAAAGCGCCGTTGGGCAGCAACGTGCGCCCTCAACTTATTGAGGGAGGCGCTTCGATGCGTCACGCGATTGTGATCCTTGTGTTTATGATTGGCCTAACCGCGAGCGCGGGCGCTGCGCACGCGGCGGCGACGCTGGCGGGCGACCTGCCGCGGCGTGCGGCGCCGGGCTTTGCGACCGATGTCGCCGACGGCGCGGTGAAGGTCGTGCGTGTCGACAAGGGATCGCCGGCCGAAGCCGCGGGCCTGCGCGTCGACGACCGGATCGCCGCGATCGACGGTGCGGCCGTGTCGAACGCGCTCGACGGGCGGGACCGGCTCAGGCGCACATTGGGCGGCGCGATGCTCCGGCTTGGGGTCGTGCGCGGCGGCGCGCGTCTGGACATTGCACTGGCGGCGCCGGCGCGCCCGCTTGAAGACATGCCGGGGATGGACAGCTTCTACGATGCGGTCGACGTGGGCGGCGGGGCGAGGCTTCGGACCATCACCGCCATGCCGGCCGGCGAGCGCGGACGCTTGCCCGTACTCCTGTTCACGCAATGGGTCTCATGCGGATCGATCGAACACAACCCGCAAAGTCCCTGGCGGCGCGCGGTCGCCGACTTCGTGCGCACGCAGGGTCTTGCGTTTGTGCGGGTCGAGCGCGCGTCCGACGGCGACAGTGAGGGACCGGCTTGCCACAAGCTCGACTACGATACGGAGGTTCGTCATTACATCGCGGCGTTCGATGCGGTGTTGTCGGCGAATCCGCGGCTGGACCCTTCGCGCGTGTTTGTTTTGGGTTCGAGTTTGGGCAGCACGACCGCGCCGCTGGTTGCGCTTGCCCTTCAGGAGCGCGGGCGTCGCGTGTTGGGCATCGCCGTGCAGGGCGGCGGCGCGGTTACCTATTTCGAGCGCATGATGGGGTTTGAGCGGTTCTACCTCGAACGGCGGCCGGAGGCGGTGCAACCGCACGAGATTCACGATCAGATGATTAAGCGGATCCACTTTCTGCATGAATATCTGATCGCCGGGCGGTCGCCCGATACGATCGCCCGCGACAGCGCCGAGATGGCGGCCGTGCGCGCCGATATTCGCGGCCTGGGCGCGGGCGAGCACTACGGGCGGCCCTATGCTTGGCATCAGCAGGCGGCGAAGCGGAACATCTTGGGGGCGTGGGCGTCGTTGAAGGCGCGCGTGCTGATCGTGTTCGGCGAATTCGATCAGTTCGAGACGGCGCACGGCCATGCGCTGATCGCCAATATGGTCAACCGCTTGCGGCCGGGGACGGCGCGCTTTGTCGAGATCAAGAGCGCGGACCACGACTTGGTCAGCCATCGTACGGCCGAAGAGGCCTATGCGGATGCGCCGAGCACCATACGCAACGACAAGGCTTTCTTCGACGCCTTCGCGCAAACCGTCGGCCAAGCACTGCGATAGACGCGCAAAAAAACGGGGCCGCCCGTTTCCGGACGACCCCGCTTCCCCATGATAACGGGTGTTCTTTGGCGCCTTATTTCGGCGGCAGAGGCTTGCGCACGCGGCGCTTCTTCTTCACCGGATGGTCGACCACCGGCGCCATCGGCGTGTATTCGCGGACCGGAGCTGCTTCCTGATAGTAGATCGGAGCAGCGGCGACGACCGCAGCGCCGTTCGGGCAAGGCGTACCGGCGCGAGCCATCGCGGCTTCGACATCGGCATCGACGCACATCAGAGCCGTCGCCGCGCGGTGATAGCCCAGGGCCACCATCTGGCGGGAGTTCTTGAGGCGGCGGCAGTTGTCGTCCTGCCAGGTCGTGCCGATCGAGAGACCGAACGAAACAGCCTGAGCGCCGATCGAGCTTGAACCCATGCAGGTGTCTTCACCGGCCGAGAGGCCCGCCGCATACGCCGTGTTGACCGGCGCGCGCTCGTTGTAGGTGTTGACGTTCGTTTCCTGGCTGGCGTTGTTCGAGTTCGAGTTGTCGTTCTCGTTGTTGCTGTAGCTGTTGCCGGAGTTTTTGAT
>JAEUMM010000025.1 GCA_016792645.1 Alphaproteobacteria bacterium
CGTCATCGACGCGCAGAAAAACTCGATCGGATAATTCGCCTTCAGCCACGCCGTCTGATACGCAACCTGCGCATAAGCCGCCGCGTGCGCTTTGTTGAACCCGTAGCCGGCAAACTTCTCGGCCTGATTGAAGATTTGCTCTGCCGTCTCGGCGTCGATGCCTTTCTGCTTGAACGCGCCCTCGATGAACTTCACGCGGTGCGCGGCCATTTGCTCTTTGATCTTCTTGCCCATCGCGCGGCGCAACTCGTCCGCCTGCCCCAGCGAATAGCCGCCGAGTTCGCGCGCGATCAGCATGACGTCTTCCTGATACGTCATGACCCCATAGGTGCCCGACAAAATGGGCTCCAACGACGGATGCAAATAGAACGGCTTCTCGCGCCCCCACTTACACGCGATATAAACCGGAATGCTGTCCATCGGGCCCGGCCGATAGAGCGCCACAAGCGCGATCAAATCCTCGACGCGGTCAGGCTTCATCTTGCGCAACAGATCGCGCATGCCCGACGATTCAAGCTGGAAAATCCCGGTCGACGTGCCCTTACCCAACGCCTCAAACGACTTCTTGTCGTCGAAGGGCACCTCTTCCGCCTTCACCCGTATCCCATGCCGGGCCATAACCAGTTGTTCGGTCTCGGCAATGACGGTGAGCGTCTTCAACCCCAAGAAGTCGAATTTGACCAGACCAGCCTTCTCGTCGCCCTCATAGTCGAACTGCGTCACGGGCATGTCCGAACTTGGGTCTCGATAGAGCGGCACGATCTCGTCCAGCGGACGGTCGCCGATCACAAGACCCGCGGCGTGCGTCGACGCGTGCCGGTAAAGCCCTTCAAGCCGCCCCGCCACCTCGAACAGACGCGCGACGGATTCTTCCTGGTTCTCCATCTCCTGCAGGCGCGGCTCTTGCGCGATCGCCTCGCGCAGCGTGATCGTCTGCCCCGGCTGCACCTTGATCATCTTGGCGATGCGGTCGACCTGACCTTGCGGCATCTGCAGCACGCGCCCGACGTCGCGGATGGCGGCCTTCGCTTGCAGCGTACCGAACGTGATGATCTGCGCCACGCGATCGCGGCCATAGGTGTCCTGCACATAGCGAATGACTTCGCCGCGACGATCCTGACAAAAGTCGATATCGAAGTCCGGCATCGACACGCGTTCCGGATTCAAGAACCGCTCGAACACCAACCCGAACCGCAACGGATCCAACGCCGTGATCTGCAAAGCCCATGCAACGATCGAACCGGCACCCGACCCACGAACGCCGACCGGAATGCCCTGCCGCCGCGTCCATTTCATGAAGTCCGAAACGATCAGGAAGTAACCCGGAAACTTCATCCGGATGATGACGTCGAGTTCAAACGCCAACCGGTCCCAATAGTTCTTCTCGTCCGTAAACGTACCGCTGGCCGCCAGGCGCGCCTTCAACCCCGCTTCCGCCTGCGCGCGCAACTCCTCCTCCGGTGACAACCCTGAGGCCGGAACGAATTGCGGAAGGATCGGACTGCGCTTCCTCGGAATGAACGCGCAGCGCCGCGCGACCTCGATCGTGTTCTCGATCGCCTCCGGCACATCGGCGAAGAGCTTCGCCATCTCCTCGGCCGATTTGAAATAGTGCTCCGGCGTCTCCCGCCGCCGTTCGTCCTGCATGACGAAGTTGCCGTTCGCGATGCACAGCAGCGCGTCGTGCGCCGCGAACATGTCCGGCTTGCCGAAATAGGGCTCATTCGTCGCCACAAACGGCAGCTCATGCTCATGCGCCAACGCGACGAGAACGGGTTCCGCCGCGATCTCGTCGGGCACGCCATGGCGCTGCAACTCGACATAGAGCCGCGATCCGAACACCGCTTTGAACCGCTGCACCAACGCCAGCGCTGCGTCGGTCTGGCCGCTGACGATGAGCTTGTTGAGCAAGCCCTTCGGCCCGCCCGTCAACAGGATCAGGCCCTCGTTGTGCCGTTCGAGCAGTTCCCACGTGATGTGCGGCGTGTCGCCCGGCTGCACATCAAGATGCGCCCGGCTCGCAAGCTTCATCAAGTTCGCGTAGCCCGTTTCGCTCTGCACCAGAAGCGCGATCACGCCGCTCGGTCCGTGCGCCGGCGCCGTACCGTTCCGCCGCGGCTCCGCACTTTCGGTCTGCAGCACCAGTTGGCATCCGACGATCGGCTGCACGCCCGCCTTCACCAGCGCCTCAGTGATGTCATAGAGGCCAAAGAGGTTATTCGTGTCCGTTACCGCGATCGCGGGCATCCGGTGCTTCTTGCACAGCTTCGCCAGCTCATCCGGCTGCATCGCGCCTTCCAGCAGCGAGAACGCCGAATGCGCCCGCAGATGCACGAAATTCGCGTGACCGGTCATCGAGTAGCCTCGTGGCAGTGTGCAAGGGCATAACCTAGCCCGGCAAAGACGCTCAACAAGCGCCTACTTCGGCAACATCCCCAGATGCAGCCACGACAGCGCCCACACAAACGCCATCAGCCCATAGGTAATCCTGTCCATAAGACCCTGCGTCGGGTTCAGCCCGAGGTACCGCTCGACGATCACCACAAGGAAGCTGCCCTCCTCCGCATTGTCGGCGTTCCGCCACCGTCCAGTGGTCAGCAGGGATTCAAGATTGTTGAGCGGACAAACGCCGCTGTTCATCACCCACACCGCGACGAGCCCGGGGATGAAAAGCAGGTGCGCGACCAGCCACACCGCGTTCGGCACAATCCAACCGAACAACCCGTAGAAGACCAACGCCATGTGCAGTCCGTGGCAGAAGACCCGCAAAGCCCCAGCCGCCTCGCCCGTCACCAACGGCACGCGCCACTGCGGCTTCGTCACGGCTTGATCTTCCCGGCGTCGATCAGCTTGCCTTCGTGAAGCAGCCACGTCCGGTCCATCTTCACGGCCATCTGCAGATTGTGCGTGGCGATCAGCGCCGCAACGCCGCGCGCCCGGCACAATTCCACCAGCACCCCAAACACCATGTCGGCCGTCTTGGGATCCAGATTGCCCGTCGGTTCGTCCGCTAAGATCAGCCGCGGTTGGTTGGCCAGCGCCCGCGCGATCGCCACACGCTGCTGCTCGCCGCCCGACAATCGCGCGGGCCGATGCGAGGCGCGCTGCGCAAGCCCCACCATGCCCAGCAAGCGCGCGGCCAGCGCCTCCGACTCGCGACGAGTCTTGCCCCCGATCAGCTGCGGCACCACCACGTTCTCAAGGGCCGAAAACTCCGGCAGCAAATGGTGGAACTGATAGACGAAGCCAAGGTCTTCGCGCCGTATACGCGTGCGCTCGGAGTCGTCAAGTTTCGAGCAATCGCGGCCCGCGATAACGACGGTGCCTGACGTCGGCGCCTCGAGCAGCCCGCAGATATGAAGCAGCGACGACTTGCCCGACCCCGACGGCCCGACGAGCGCCACCACCTCGCCCGGCATGATCTGACCGCTCACGTTTCGAAAAATCTCAAGCGTCTCCGCGCCTGATCCGAACCGCCGCGTGATGTCCTTGAGCATCAGTGACGGCGTCGCCTGCGCGCGCGGCACGGCCGCTTCTTGTGCGCGGTAAACGGGCTCACTCATAGCGCAGCGCCTCGACCGGATCGAGCCGCGCCGCGCGCCATGCCGGATAGACCGTCGCAAGGACCGAGACCACAAGGCCGCTGATGACGACGACGGTCACTTCTTCGGGCTCCATCTTCGCCGGCAATCGGCTCAGGAAATAGATCGCCTGCGGAAACAAATCCGCACCCGTCAGCCACATCAAACCTTGCCGGATCGACTCGATGTTGAGGCAGAACAGAACGCCGAGCAAAAAGCCGATGAACGTCCCCACCACGCCGATCGCCGACCCGGAAATCAGGAACACGCGCAGGATCGTCCCCGACGTCGCGCCCATCGTACGTAAGATTGCGATGTCGCGCGTCTTGTCCTTCACCATCATGATCATGCCTGAGATGATGTTGAACGCGGCGACGACGATGATCAGCGACAGGATCATGAACATCACGGTCCGCTCGACCTGAAGCGCGCCGAAGAACGTCTCGTGCGCCTGCTGCCAGTCGATAATGCGCGCGCCGGGCACGACATTCTCAACGGCCGTACGCGCGCCCACGATGTGATCGGGATTGTCGACCATGACTTCGATACCCGTCACGGCGCTGCCCAGATTGAAATAGGCCTGCGCCTCTTCCATCGGCAGGAACACGACGGTGTTATCGTATTCCGACATGCCGACGCTGAACGTGCCCACGATTTGATAACGCTTGGCGCGCGGCGTCACACCAAACGGCGTAACGTTCCCGCGCGGCGCCACCAGCGTGATGTGCATGCCGGGCAGCAACCCCATGCCGCTCGCCAGCCGCTCACCGACCAGAATGCTGGAGTCGCCCTTGAAATTCTGGATAGCCTGCGGCTCCAGCGATTTGGACACCAACGTCAGCGTCTTCAAATCCTCCGGCCGGATGCCGATCACCGCCACGCCGCTTGCCGCACCCGCTGCAGACGCCAGTGCCTGCCCCTTCACCACCGGCGTCGCGCGCGTCACGCCGGTCAGCTTGCGAACGGCGTCAACGTCTTTCTGCCACGTGTCGAGCGATGGCCCCGCGCCGTAGATCGTGAGGTGGCTGTTGAACCCCAAAATCTTGCCCATAAGCTCTTCGCGAAACCCGTTCATCACGGACATCACGATGATGAGCGTGGCCACGCCCAGCGCAATGCCTGCGAGCGAAAATCCGGCGATGACCGAGATGAACCCTTCCTTGCGCCGCGCACGAAGGTAACGCCAGGCCAGCATCCACTCGAAATACGAGAACGGCGAAGTGCCGCCGCCGTTGCGGCGCGCCCGCACCATGCGCGGTTGAGGTCGTTGGATGTCGACGCGGTTCATCAGGCCTTGGCTGTAAACATGTTCAACGCGGCTTCCGGCGTCACCAACTGACGCTCCCCCGTCTTGCGGTTCTTGATCTCGACTTGACCGTTCGCAAGACCGCGCGGCCCCACCAGCACCTGCCACGGCAGGCCGATCAAATCGAACATCGAGAACTTCGCCCCGGCGCGTTCGTCCGTATCATCATACAGCACTTCGACCCCGGCATTGCCGAGTTTTTCGTAAAGACCCTCGCAAACCCCGCCGGTCTTGGGATCGTCCGCCTTCAGGCTGATCAATCCCACGCGATAGGGCGCGACACTTTCCGGCCAGATGATTCCGGCATCGTCATGGCTCGCCTCGATGATCGCGCCGACCAAACGAGACACGCCGATCCCATAAGACCCCATCTCGACCAGCACATCGTCGCCCTTGGGTCCCGCGACCTTCGCGTTCATGGGCTTTGAGTACTTGGTGCCGAAGTAGAAGATGTGCCCAACCTCGATCCCGCGCGCGGCCAACTGCTTGTCCGCGGGGATCTTCGCAAAGGCCTCCGCGTCGTGCTTCTCGTCGGTCGCGGCATAAAGCGACGTGCGCTGATTGATGTAGGGCTCAAGATCCCCGTCGAAGTCGACATTCTCCGGCACCGGCATGTCGACCAGATCCTTGTGGCAATAGACCTGGCTCTCGCCGGTATCGGCCAAGACGATAAACTCGTGGCTGAGATCGCCGCCGATCGGCCCCGTGTCCGCCTTCATCGGCACGGACTTCAACCCCATACGCGCGAACGTCCGCAGATAGGCGACGAACATCTTGTTGTACGCACGCCGCGCGCCCGCCGCATCGATATCGAATGAGTAGGAGTCCTTCATCAAGAACTCGCGCCCGCGCATCACGCCGAAGCGCGGCCGGATCTCGTCCCGGAACTTCCACTGAATGTGATAGAGAATGCGCGGCAAATCTTTGTACGAACGCACGGCCCCGCGAAAAATGTCGGTGATCAGCTCCTCGTTCGTCGGCCCGTAGAGCAAATCCCGCTCGTGCCGGTCCTTAATGCGCAGCATCTCCTTGCCGTAGGCTTCATACCGCCCGCTCTCGCGCCAAAGGTCGGCCGACTGCAGCGTGGGCATCAAAAGCTCGATCGCCCCCGCCCGATCCTGCTCCTCGCGCACGATCTGCTCGATCTTGCGAAGCACCCGATGCCCGAGCGGCAACCAGGAATAGATCCCCGCCGACGCCTGCCGCACGAGTCCGGCGCGCAGCATGTAACGGTGCGAAACAATCTGGGCTTCCGTCGGCGTCTCGCGCAGAAGCGGCAGGAAAGAGCGTGAAACGCGCATGGTCGAAGCGATTCTCGTTTTAGGGGTTCAAGCAGCAGTCTTAGCGGTGCCGATGGGGCCGAGCAATTCGCCGTGCCGCAGATCAGGCGTCATCGCCTGTCACGGGCCGCGTCACAGATTTGTACCGGTTCGTGTAGCGGATAGGAGGGCCAAAAATACTAGGGAACGCGCGGCTTGTAGCGCTGTAGCGCTTCGTACCGGATGCTCAGAGGGTCAAAAGAGAGGCACACGGACCCCGCACCTTAATAGTTGAGTATTTTTAGTGGTTATACGCCTAACGCGCTTTCCCTCTCTACTCTTCGTTTATCCGCTGCATCGGTACAAACTGCTGTTTTCCTGACTTTCTGCGCCGAATGATCCGCTACAGAAGAACGCTCTGTACCGGATACGATGCTATCTAAGCCTTTGTAATACAACGATTGTAGCGCTGTAGCGGATAGAAACTCACTGCAACGTCGCGCTGTCCAGGTTGAGCTTGTCGATCGGGATTCGCTGCACGTCCGGCCGCTTCTTCTTCAGCGCGTTGTAGAACACGGCGCCGTCGCCCACGACGACCAGCGTCGCATTCTTCGGATTGTACAGCCGTGCCGCGGCGCTCTTCGCCTGGTCTGCCGTCACCGCGCTCACGTCGGCGACATAGGTCGACAGCTTGCTAAGCGGCAGCCCGAACGTCGCCAGCTCCGCCAGTTCGCCCGACAAGCCCGAAGCGGTTTCCACGTCGCGCCCGAACGAACCGATCAGGTTCGCCTGCCGTGCGCCGAGTTCGGCCGCTGTCGCCGGCGCCTGTCCCAGCCGCTGAAGCTCCTGCGCCATCAGATCGACCACCTGCACCGCCGCGTCGTTCCGCGTCTGCGCCAGCGCAACGATCGGCCCAGGCGCATTGCGCGCCGACAGAGCCGACCCCGCGCCGTACGACAGTCCTCGCTTGATGCGAATCTCCTGATTGAGACGCGACGAGTACCCGCCGCCCAGCAGGGAGTTGATCACCACCGCCGGGAAGTAGTCGTCGTCCGAGCGCGAAATGCCCCGCATGCCAAAGCTGACCGCCGCCTGGCCCGACTTCGGCAAATCGATGACGATCGCTTTCGTGCCCTTCGTGGCCGTCGAGGCATCGGGCTCCGCGCCCAGCGGAGTCTTCGGCTGCGGCCAGTCCCCAAAGAACGTCTCCGCGAGCTTGAACCCGTCCGCCTCCGAAACGTCTCCCGCAATCACAAGCAGCGCATTGTCCGGCCGCCAATGCGCGCCGTGGAAGGCGACAAGATCCTCCGGTTTGATCGCAGCCACGCTGACCGGCGACGACACGCTGCCATAAGGACCAAGCCCGAACAGCAAGCGCGACATCGCATAGCGCGCGACGGTGCCCGGCTGACGCAAGGCAACCTGAAGCCCGTCAAGCGTTTGCTGACGCTGCCGCTCAACCTCCGCCGGCGCGAAAGCCGGATTGCGAACGACATCCGCCATGATGGTGAGGGCGTCGGAAATCCGATCCGCGCGCGACTCCAGCGACACGCCGGAATTGTCCGCGCCGGCCGATGCCGACAACGTCGCGCCCAGGGATTCGACTTGGCGCGCAATCTCCGTGGCGTTTCTTGTCTTGGTTCCCTTGGTCAGCACATCGGCCGCCAGCGACGCCAGCCCGCCCTTCGAAACCGGATCGCTGCTGGCGCCCGACAGCACGCGAAACTCCGCACTGATGATTGGAACATCCCGCTTCGGAACCACGATCACCCGCAGTCCGTTCGCAAGCTTGCGCTCCTTCGCCGCCGGCAGCTTCGCCGCAACCGGTGCTGCGGGCGCGGGCGGTTTCGCCCGTTCCGTTTCCGGCGCTAGTGTGAACGTCGGTATCTCCGACGCCGGAATGCTGAGCTCCTGCGCCTTAACGCTCGACGCCGTTGCAATCGTATCGCTCACCGCGTCCTTGGGCCTTGTCTCCTCCGAGAGGTAGCGGATTGTCACGCGCTTGCTATCGTCCAGGATCGCCTGCGCCACGCGCTGCACGTCGGCGGCCGTGACCATCTGGATCGCGTTCAGCAGCTTGTCGGCATAGGCGCCGTCACGGAAGCGGGTCAGCGCATTCGCCAACTCGCTCGCCCTGCCGAACGCCGTCTCACGCCCGCTGAGCGTCTCCGACACAAGCTCGTTCTTCGCCTCGTCAAGTTCCGCTTCGCTGACCGCGCCGTCACGGACCCGCGCGATTTCCGCCAGCAAGGCCTTCTCCCCGTCCTCGGCCGATTTGCCCTCGCTCAAGACGGCGATCAGGCTGTAAGCGCCCGCGTCGCGCGTTTGCTCATAGAACGTGAACACCTCCGTCGCGACCTGCTGCTGATACACCAGCGACTGATAGAGCCGCGAACTCTCGCCCTTCGACAGGATGGCGTCCAACACGCTCAGCGCCGGCTGATCCGGGCTCAACGCGGCCGGCCCCGGATAGGAGATCGACACAGCCGGCAGCGGCGTGTTCGGCTCATAGACGGTGTAGGTCTTCGCCGAGCGCGCCGGTTCGACCGCGTCCACGCGCGGGATTTCGCGCTTTGGCGTCACGAGCGGGGCGAAATACTGGTCGACCCACTTGTCGAATTGCGCCTGATCGAAATTGCCCGCAACCACCAGCACGGCGTTGTCCGGCCGATAATACGTCGCATGGAACGCACGCACGTCGTTGACGGTCGCGGCATCCAAATCCGCGATCGAGCCGATCCCGGGCCGCCCGTAAGGGTGCACCGTGAAATTCGCCTGCGCGAGATAGAGACCGAACAACTTGCCGTAGGGCGACGCCAAAATGCGCTGCCGATACTCCTCCTTCACGACGTCGCGTTCAGACTTGAAGATCGCCTCATCGACGACGAGCGAGCCCATCCGGTCCGCCTCCGCCCACAACACGCGCTCAAGATGATTGGCGGGCACGACCTCGTAGTAGTTTGTAAAGTCGTCATAGGTCGACGCGTTGTTGAATCCGCCGACGTCTTCGGTCAACCGGTCCAGGGTCTCGGGCGGCATGTTGCGCGTCGACTTGAACATGATGTGCTCGAAGAGATGCGCGAAACCCGAGCGGCCGACGGGATCGTCCTTCGACCCGACGTCGTACCAAACCTGCACCGACACGTTGGCGGTGTTCGGATCCGGCATCGAATAGACGCGCAGCCCGTTGGCCAACGTCCGCTCGTTGAACTTCAACGGCTCGACTTTCAGGAATTTCATCTCTTTCTCTGGCGCGTTGTCCGGCGCCTTGCTCGCGGGTTCTTCCGAGCATGCCGCGCACAGCACGATCGCAATCGTCGACACCGCGGCGGACAGGAACTTGTTCATATGAGGCTTCCTTTGGACGTCGGGCGCGAACCTAAGGGAGCCCGCAAGGCCAAGCAACTCAAGGCTTTGTGCGGCCATCCTTCGTCAACAGGCGGATTTCCGCGATAGGAACGCCGTGGTCGGAACAGCCCGGCACGCCTGCCCCGCCATCGTCCTCGCGCAAATGGTCGTTGATGACCTCGTGCCGCGCCACCTCGCCGATCCGCTTAGGGTTGCGCGTGAAGAACTCCTCCGACACCAGGATATGATCCAGAATGTCGCGCTCACCGTCATGAATGTGCGTGTGCAATGTCGGCGAACGCTCCAGCGCGACCCGGAAGGTGGAGTAAAGCACCACGTCCCAGATCGCCCGCCGCTCCTCAGGGCTCATGTCGCGCACCGGGCCCGGCCCGCGAACCGTCTGCGTGCTCGAAGAATCCGGCGTGTCGTTGAGGTCGCCCAGAACGATGGTCGGCTTCTTGGAGTCCCGCAAGTCCGCAAGCACGATGTGGCGCAGCGCCGCCGCTTCCGCCGCGCGCACGATCGTCGACCGTGCCTGCCCCAACGACGCGGCGAAGGGGTCTTCACCCTGCTCGCCTTCGCGGATCAACGGCCCCTTCGATTTCAGATGCGCGACATAGACAATGACGTCCAGGCCGTCGACATCCACCACGGCCCGCAACACCGCGCGTTGAAACTGCGCGATGCCGATAGCGATAGGAACGATCACGCCGCCGTCGACGCGCAGCGGCACCGTCAAATCCACCGACGGCGGAAACGCCTGAAACGACACCGCCTCACGGATGGGGTAACGCGAGATCAAGCCGACGCGCGGACGCTTCGCCAAATGCCCGTTCAAATTATCGGCGCCGGCGCCCGGCGCGGCGATGTAAACGGCGTCGCGCGCGAAGAACGGACTGCGCTTGGCCACATCGCGCAACGCCGCCTCAAGCCACACTTCCTGAATGCCGACGATGTCGGCTTTCGCACGCGTCAGGATCGACGCGACCCAATTCGCCTTCGCGCCATAGGTCTCTGCGGTATCCTTGTAGCGGTCGTAGTAACGGATTCCCTCACCGACCAGGTTCTCGACGTTGAAGCTCGCGACGCGAAAGGTCATGCGCCCCTAGCGTCGCATCGCGTCCAAACTCCATGCACCGCCGCCCGCGGCTGCGAGGTAGAGGAAGATGAAGCAGAACAGGATCGCCGGCTCGCCGCCGTTCAGGATCGGATGAAAGTTCTGCTGCGCGTGCGCCAAGAAATACGCGACCGCCATCATGCCCGACAGGATGAACGCCACCGGCCGCGTAAACAGGCCGACGATGATGAGGGCTCCGCCCACGATCTCAAGCATGCCGGCGACGCCCAGCAACGACAGCGGCTCAAGATTGTCGAACATCGCGACGTGCGGAAAGGCGAGATACTTCGCCGTACCGTGCGCAAGGAACAGCGCGCCCGTTATAATGCGCAGCAGGCTCAAGATCTGTGACGACCAAGGCGACAAAAACGTGAACCCCATGGGGTTGCTCCTTCCGATTCCGACGACGCCCCATCCTGGGCCACGCGCCCCGGCGCATCAACCGTGCGGTTCGGGCAGATCTCGAGCCAGGCGCCGTCGCAACGCCTCACGATGCATGATGTAGAGCCCGCTCGCCACCAGCAGCACCGTCCCCCCAATGGCCAAGCCGTTGGGAATGTGGCCCCAAATCGCGAAACCCAGCACAATCGCCCAGAACACGCCCGCATAGCGGAACGGCGCGACGACCGAAACCTCCGTCCCGCGAAACGCGCGAATGATGAAGATATTCGCCGAACTGACCAACACCGCCGACGCCGCCAGCAACGCAAATCCGAATGGGGTCGGCAGACTCCATGTCTCCAGCGGCGAACCAGCGAAGCCGGCCAGGCACACCGAGAGCGTCGTCGTAAACGACACCAGCACCGTCGGTATGGCCGGATCGAGTCCGCGCGTCACGATATCGCGAACGGCGACCAGCGCGGCGCACGCCAGGGCCGACAGCGCGAACACGTTGATGCCTTCCGCCGTCGGCTGAATCACCAGCAAAACGCCGATGAAGCCCGCCACGACCGCAAGCCAGCGCCGCCATCCCACGACCTCTTTCAGCACCAGCGCCGACAACACGGTAAGGACGATCGGCGTCACCTGCTGTATCGCCGTGATGTCCGCAAGCGGCAGATGAGGCAGGGCGACGAGGAACAGCGCCGCCACAACGGCCTCTATGACCGCCCTCACGACGACCCGAACCTGCGCAATCAAGTGCCATTTCGTTCGGTCGACGATGGCCGCAGCGAGGCTGCCCATAAGCAGTACCGCCATCAACCCGCGCAAAGCCATGATCTCGGTCGCGGGCATCATCTCCCCGGCCAGCTTCACCACGCTGTCGCTCAGCACGAACAAAGCCATCGCCACAAGCACGGCGACGATGCCGCGCATGTTGGCGGCGTGATGCGCGGAATGGTCGAGCATGGCTCACGCGAAGGTCGACGACGCGCCCTTAGATTCAAGTTTGAACAGTTTGTCCATGCCCTGCTAGCCTGCGAACTATGTTCGACCGCATCGCCGAAGGCCGCACGGATCTTGTGATCGATCTGCTTGCGTCGGGCACGCCTGCAACGGCAAGGGACGCGCGCGGCGTACCGTTGATTGCCTGGTGCGCCTATCACGGCGACGTCACGGCTGTTCGCCTTCTACTGCAGCGCGGCGAGCGCCTGACCGCGCTCGGCGACAATCTCGATCTCAACGGCGCCGTCTTTCACGGTCATTCGCATCTCGTTCAATTTCTCATCGAAAGCGGTGCCGACGTAAATCACCCGCTCCCCGACACCGGCGAGACGCCCCTTCACGCAGCACTATGCAAGGCGGACCGTCCGGTGCTCGACGACATCTTGAAGCTATTGCTCGAAGCCGGAGCCAATCCCAACATCGCGACAAAGCTGAACGCGCAGACCGGCGCCTTCATGCGCGACGTTCGCACCAAAGGCGAAACGCCGCTGCATCGTGCCGCCGCCTTCGGCAGCGAACGGGCAATCAGCCTCTTGCTTGAGAACGGCGCCATCGTCGACGCGCGCGACGCCAACGGCGACACACCTCTGTCGTGGGCCAGTTGGCACCTGCGCCCACGCTCGATCCTACGACTGCTGACCTACGGCAACTTCACCGCCTGAGGTTCAGTAGCCCGGCGGCTGCATCGTCGTCACCGGCGTCCGGTAACCCATGTTGTCGATCACGCGCTTGACGTCGACATCCGGCGCCGTGTCGCTGCCCGACCCCGGCACCTTCGCCTCAAGATCGCGCACCGTAAAGTCCATGCGGGCGTCGTAGGTGCGGTCGATCTGATTGCGCAGACGTTGCATCGCTTCGTACCAGCGGTTCTTCGCCGGCGTATTCGCACAGCTCGCCAGTTCCTCAGGGCTCGACGCGCCCCACCGCCGCTCGATGCAGTCATAAGGATCGAACGACATCCGGAACAGCCGCTCGATCAGTTCCGGATAGCGCAATGTTATCCGCTGCCCAGCCGAATTGCGGTACACAACCGTGCACAAGTCTGCTGCTTTCTCGTACGTCTTCAGCAGGTCCTCTTTCAGATTCAACCCGTCGTAGGAAATGCGGTCGTCGCGATCCATCCACATGCCGATCAACCTCTCGACGTCCTCGCGGAACGCTTTGAGCGCGGTCTTGATGCGCGCGTCCCGCGACGGCGTGGAGTAAATCTCCCACTCCATCTGATCGGTGCCGTAGATATTCGGCGGCAACCGCTCCGGATGCGGTTTGCGGTCGACGCCGGCTTCGATCGCCAATTCGACGAAGCGCTGGCGATCGTAGAGATCGTTGCACATCGTCTTCATCGTCGCCTTCAACTCGGCGACCGGATTGAAACTGAGCTTACCGCCCGCCATCGCAATGCGCACATACTCGTAGTACCCGACCTCAAGCCCCTCGTACGCGAACTTGCCTGCGCGCCAGTCCGGCCGCGGCGTCGGGTCCACATTGCCGTAGAACTGCTCGACCGAATAATCGGCGATCTGATTGTTCTTCGCGATCTCGATGCGGCCCTTGCTCAAGCGGATCGGACGAAAGTTCTTGAACCCCGCCCCCATCGCCGGAAAGTCGCGCCCGAACTGCGCGCCATAGACGCTGCGCGTCAGGGTGAAGTCCGGATGCGCATCCATGTAGTGGATGCGGCCGTCTTCGCCGATCTTGTAGACCATCGCAACGTGACCGTTCACGTCGTAGATCGCGGTGCCTGGACGAATTGATCCCGGTTGGATCTTCACCGGATAAAGATCGGTCAGCGGATTCTCGTCGATGTCGGGACCGACGCGATAGCTCGCCGACGACACCGCGTCGCGCACCGCGTTGATCACGCTGCGCCCGCTGACGCCGCCCGTTATGTTGCGCCGTCCCGCGACGCGATTGCCCTTCGCGGAAAACCGGAAGTCCCCGCCGCCGCGCGAGTAGACGCCCGTCACATACGAAAACGGCAGACCGTTCTTCCACGCATAATACGCGCGCAGCATGTAGACGAGGTCGGCGCAGTCGGCATTGAAGTTGATGCCTTTGCCGTCCGAGGACCGATACGGATTCGCATCGGAATTGATGCAGTCGTCGGGCGTCTCACAGCCGCTTTCGCCGATCTTCTGGATGAACGCGGAGTAGCCGCGCTCGTCCTCCTCGGTCCACTCGTTTTTCGTAACGCGCCATGTCTGGTCGGCCCACGCCGGAGCGACCGAGACCAACATCATCAGCATCAGCGCGATGAACAAACGTAGAACCATGCGACCCCTCGGCGCGCTCAACTGGCCACTACAACATTTGAGACCACGGTTGTGTGTCAAGCTCACGCGAAAACCTTGTTCATGGGACACGATACACACACGTCTCTGGAGAATTCGTGCATCCATGCAACGGTCAGCACCGCCACCGAAACATTCGTGCGGTTTGACACCCAAGAGGGATGGCAAAGTTACGGTGACCGAAGTATAGTCATTTGCCTCACATCGAGGCAGCCCAAGTTTAGGGAGGAAAACCGGCAGGCAGAGGGTGAACACCCCGACCCGCTGGAGGATTTGGGTACAAAGCGAGGCGCGCTCGACCGCAGCCTCGCTTTTGCATTTCTGGGGATCAGTTCCAGCGAATGCCGGATGGCACCGGAATGTCGTCCAGCGAGATCAATCTGAACTCGATTAAGGAAAACAGCGCGCCCCAAATGACGAGCGCGATGACCAGCGCCCACAGCGCCTTCCACCACAGCCGCGGCGCCGTCGGTGCGCCCGGCTCCGTGCCCGGCACGACCGTTCCCTCCTCAAGCTGCGATCGCACGCCCAGTGGCAGCATCATGAAAAACGCGAGCCACCACGCGATCGAAATCACCATCAATGAGCCCGCGATTCCCATCACCTAAACCTGTTCCAGCTCGATGAGCGTGCCGTTGAAGTCCTTCGGGTGCATGAAAATCACCGGCTTCCCGTGCGCTCCGATCTTGGGCTGACCGTCGCCGGTAATCGTCGCGCCTTTCGCGATCATCTGATCGCGCGCCGCCATGATGTCGTCGACCTCGTAGCAAACGTGATGAATGCCGCCCGACGGATTCTTCTTCAGGAAGTTGGCAATCGGCGACTTGTCCCCCAATGGTTCCAAGAGCTCGATCTTCGTGTTGTCGAGTTCGATGAACACGGTCGTGACGCCGTGATCCGGCTGCGCCACGGGCCCCGACACCTTGGCCCCCATCGCAAACGTCGAACGATAAACCTCCGACGCCGCCCGGATGTCAGGCACGGCGATAGCGACATGATTTAACCGACCCAGCATGGCCTCGATAATCCCTATGCAATAGCGAGATGGGCGAACCTAAAGCGGCGGCGGACATACGGCAAGGCGTCACGGCGGCGTTGTGCTAAGACGGCGCCAACAAGGGAATCTCATGCTTTTCCGTATCCTGCCGCTCTTGGGCACCGTCCTCGTCAACCTCATCCCTCTGGTCGGCGTCCTCTGGTTCGGCTGGAGCGTCTTCGAAGTGCTCTTCCTTTACTGGTTTGAGAACGTCGCAATCGGCATCGCCCATGCGCTGCGCATGGAGATCAGTACACGGACGAACAAGGTGGCAAACGGCCGCTCGACGACGACGTTCTTTATGCTCCACTACGGCCTGTTCACCTTCGTCCACGGCGTCTTCGTGGTAACGCTCTTCGGCGTCCTCGCCGGCGGCCTAAGCGACGTCGGCAGCGGCTTCCTCGCCCCCGTGCTCGCCATCATGGGCTGGCAAGCCGTGTTCCTTGTACTCGACGCGCTCCGGACCGAGGGCTTCAAAGGCCGCACACCCGACGACCTGATGTTCCAACCCTATCCGCGCGTTCTTGCACTGCACATAACGGTGCTGGCGGGTGGTTGGCTGGTCGGTGAAATGGGCTCTCCCGTTTGGGCGCTCGCCATCCTCGTCGGCATCAAGACGGCCTTCGACCTCGGCATCGCGTGGCTCACTTCCCCGCCGACGGGAAATCCGGCAGCCGTTTTCAGCGCGTTAAGGATCAAGCGGGACTAAGCGCAACACCACCGCGCCCGCATCAGCGCGATAGCTTGAGAAAGCCCGGTGCGCATGTTCTTCTGCGCCGGCTTGCTTGCACCACCCGGGGAGGGGTGACCATCCAATGGATCCAATTATCTTCTACGTCGGAATTGGCCTGACCGTCTTCACGATGATCCCGGTGGTCTGGCAGCTGGCCCGCCATCCCCGAGGCCTGTTCGTTCTCTTCTTCGCCGAGATGTGGGAGCGCTTCTCGTTCTACGGGATGAGAGGCTTGCTGATCTTCTACCTCACCCAGCATTTCTTGATGGACGACGAAGTCGCCAACGGACAATACGCAAGCTACAACGCCCTCGTTTATCTTCTCCCTCTGGTCGGTGGCATGCTGGCCGACCGCTATCTCGGCACACGCAAGGCCATCGCCTTTGGCGCCATCCTCTTGGTGCTCGGCCACTTCACCATGGGCTATGAGGGGCCCGCTGCCGTCCAAGTGCTCAAGCAAGGCGGCAACGAGTATGTTTTCGAGGTCACAGGCCGCGGCGACAACCAGGTCGTCCGCCTCAAAGTCGGCAACGAAAAATACGAATACGGCCCCTCAGCCGACGGCGGCCTCGAAATCAAAGGCCTGCCGGCAGATGCGCCGCTCCCGTCAGTCCTGCCCAAGGACACCTACGAACTCACCGTTCGCCCCGCGGACAAGATCTTCACGGATGTTCTCTTCCTAGCCCTCGCACTCATCATCATGGGTGTTGGATTCCTCAAGGCGAACATCTCGTCGATCGTCGGCCAACTCTACGCGCAAGAAGATCCGCGGCGCGACGCAGGCTTTACGCTTTACTACTATGGCATCAATCTCGGTGCGTTCTGGGCAACGATCGCAACAGGCGCCTTGAATGAGGCGTACGGCTGGTGGGCGGGCTTCGGCGCCGCGGGCGTGGGCATGCTGGCGGGGTTGATCGTCTTCGGTCTCGGCAAGTCGTGGCTTGAAGGCAAGGGCGAGCCGCCCGACCCGGTGCGCTTGGCAAAGCCGGTCGTCGGCCCGATCAATACCGAATGGCTCATCTACATCGGCGGCATTCTGGGCGTCGGCCTCATCTGGCTCGTCGTGCAGAACCATCACCTCGTCGAGACGGTGTTGCCCTGGGCGTCCGTCGTGATGCTCGCCTACTTCCTATTCTACATGGTCACCAAATGCACCTGGGTCGAGTCGCAGAGGCTGATCCTCGCCATCGTGCTGATTGCGTCATCCGCGGTCTTCTGGACCCTGTTCGAACAGGCGGGCTCGTCGCTGAACCAATTTGCACAGCGCCACACCCACTTGACCGTTGCCGGCGTGACGTTGAGTTCGCCGCAAGTTCAGTCGTTCAACGCGGGCATGATCCTATTGTTGGCGCCTGTCTTCGCGTTCCTGTGGGCGGTGTTGGGCCGACTCAATCTTGACCCAAACCCGGCGCTGAAATTCGGGCTCGCGCTCATTCAAGCCGGCGCCAGCTTCTATGTCTTGGTCTGGAGCGCCACACTCGTCGACGACACATTCAGAGTACCGCTGTTCGTCCTCGCGCTGACCTACCTTTTGCAGACGACCGGTGAGCTTTGCCTGTCGCCGGTTGGGCTGTCACAGATGACCAAGCTCGCACCGTCTTTGCTCATTTCGACGGTAATGGCGACTTGGTTCCTGGCCTCATCCGTCGCGCACATCTTCGCCGGCCTCCTGGCCAAGATGACCGCCACAACCACAGTGGCCGGCCAAGTGCTCGACCCGGAGAAAGCGTTTGCAACCTACATGTCCACCTTCGAGTTCATCGGCCAAATCGGGTTAGCGGCCGGCGCAGCACTCATCATCCTGTCCCCAGTATTGCGCTATCTCGCGCACGATCGGGTTTTGCCGAAGGCAAAGGGCGAGTAACGCCCGTCACACATTGCAGAAAACAAGGGCCGCCGCGGGTTCCCGGGCGGCCCTTGTTACACCGCGTTACACTTATGAACGCACTCTGAACGTCGCGTTCCGGCCCGCTTCAGGCAGCCGGCGTCATTCTCACCTGCATCGAATGACAACAACCGCAGCCATTGTGGTCGGTTGGTTTTGAACGGCAGGAGACACTCACATGAACTTCAAGCTCATCGTTGCCGGCGCGTTGCTGACCTTCGGCCTCGCCACGCCCGCCCTCGCCGCACCCGGCGGCGGATACGGTGGTGGATACGGTGGTGGATACGGTGGTGGATACGGCCCGTACCACGGCCGCCATTCGCAGTGGGAATTGGTTGGCTCGACGCAGGTCAGCTTCCGCACCGAGCGCGATACGATCCGCGTTCGTGGTTACGAACGTCACCGCCAGATCATGGTGTGCGTCTACAACAAGCCGGTCCGCTTCTTGGACATGGACGTTCGCTTCGGTAACGGCCGCAGCCAAGATGTCGGCGTACGCAGCGTGATCAATCCGGGTCAGTGCACCCGGGCGATCGACCTGAACGGCCGCAATCGCGACATCCGTTCGGTGTCGTTCGCTTACAAGACCATCCCGGGCTTCCGCCAGGTCGGTCGTTTCGCTCAGCCTGCGACGGTGCGCGTGTTCGCTCGCTAATCCGTCCCTGAGACTCTGCCCCGGCGCCGCTTCTCCCCGAGCGGCGCCGGTTTTCTTTTGTCTAAAGCCGGTTCGAAATCGCAACCTCGGTCGAGCCCGCAGGCATGCTCACGAAGTCGCCGTCGCGCCCGACGGCGAGCGGCCCCGAATAGATCTCCCGCGACTTGCCCAGGAACGGCACCTCAAGCGCCGACAGCGGCAGCGGCGGCACGATGTGGTAGAACAACAAGAACTTGACCTTCGCCCGCGCGGCAATCGCCGCCGCCTCTTCCGGCGTCGTGTGATAGTCAAGAATGTCGTGCATGATCTTCGCCAGATTGTCGCGCCCCGCTTTCTTCGCCGCCGCGCCGAGCATGTTGACGAGCTCGGGCGACAGCGCCTCATGCACAAGCAGATCAACGCCTTCAGCTTGCTTCTCGACCATGGGGATCGCCTTCGTGTCCCCGCTAATCACAGCCGTGCGACCCTTGTAGCTGATGCGATAACCCACAGCCGGCTCAATCGGTGTGTGGTCGACTTTGAACGCCGTGATCTTCAACCCACCGTCATCAATCACCGTCGCCTCGCCATCGACCAACGCGAACGGGCTCGCCGTCCCGCCAAACCCCGACGGCGGCAAAACATCCGCGCCATGGTGCGCAATGCGATACCCCTGATCCAGCGCGTACGCCTCATTGAACCCGGCCACGATGCGATCGACGCCCTCAGGCCCGTGGATCGGCAGCGGCGTCGTGTGTGTGCCGCCCACCCAACGCTGCAGCATCATCTCACCCAAACCGTCGATGTGGTCGGAGTGAAAGTGCGTCAGCAGCACGCGCTCGATCGAGCCCGGTCCAAAGCCCATACGCGCGAGCGTCCGTACGCCGCCGGTGCCGGAGTCGATGATGATCAAACGTTTGCCCGCAATCACAATCACGCACGGCCCACCACGCTCGCCCGGCATTGGCGCGCCTGATCCGCACAGCCCGACATGCAGGCCGTCCGGCAGTTCGTTGATCGCATTATTGGCCATGTTCTTCTCGACGACGCTCTGCATCAGTGCGAGCGCAATCTGGCCGCGAAACGCGTAACCCACTGCGGCCGCGATACCGATGACCACAACAAGCCCGATAAACAAACGTCTCATGGCGTTCTCTCCCCGCCCCATTGACCGGAGCGCAAACTAGTGACACTAATAGTGCCACTATTTCAATCCCGAAGAAAGAGGCGCCAATGAAGATCCTGCGCACCCCAGACGCCCGGTTCGCGAACATACCGGACTATCCCTTCGCCCCCCACTATCTCGACATCCGCGACGCCGACGGCACGACAATGCGCCTGCACTACGTCGACGAAGGGCCGCGCGATGCCTCCCCCGTGTTGATGCTGCATGGCGAGCCCTCGTGGTCCTTCCTCTACCGCAAGATGATTTCCGGCCTGGTCGCCAAGGGGCATCGCGCGATCGCCCCCGATCTGATCGGCTTCGGCAAGTCCGACAAGCCGACGGAACAATCCGACTACACCTTCGAACGTCACGTGAAGTGGATGAGCGATTGGCTCACCGCCACAAACCTCAGCAACATCACGCTCTTCTGCCAGGACTGGGGCGGCCTGATCGGCCTGCGCCTCGTCGCCGCCTTCCCCGATCGCTTTGCCCGCGTGATCGTCGCCAACACGGGTCTTCCCGTCGGCACCGGCATGACCGACGGCTTCAAGCAATGGCTGAACTTCAGCCAATCCGTCCCCGAATTGCCGATCGGCGAAATCGTCGCGATGGGGACAAAGAAGGGCCTGACGGATTCCGTCAAAGCCGCTTACGTCGCCCCCTTCCCGGATGAAACCTACAAAGCGGGCGCCCGCCGCTTCCCGGCCTTGGTGCCGGTGACGCCGGAACACGCATCCGTCGCGGAAAACAAAGCGGCGTGGGAAGTCCTCGCGCGTTTCACCAAACCCGTGCTGACCCTGTTCGGCGACTCCGACCCGGTAACAAAAGGCGGCGAGCGCGTATTCCAAGAACGAGTCCCAGGCGCGAAGGGTCAGCCGCACACGACGATCAAAGATGCCGGCCATTTCCTTCAGGAAGACGCGCCGGACGAACTCGTCCGCCACATCCATGCCCTCATAGCCAACGCAAAGGCCGCAGCATGAAAGTCGAAAACGCCGTCTACCCTAAAGGCGAGCAACTCACCGAGGCCGTGACCAAGGGCGTCAACACACCCATCGTCATGCTGAACCTCCTCAAGTTCAAACCCAAGGCCGAATACAAGGACGGCCGCGCCACGACGGACGACGGCCGAACGGCCTACAACCGCTATGGCGCCGACATGCTGCGCCACGTCCAGGAAAACGGCGGCCGCGTCCTGTTCATGGGCGAGGCGAAATCGCTCGTCATCGGCGAAGTCGAAGAGATGTGGGACGTGGTCGCACTGGTCGAATACCCGTCGTCGGAAGCCTTCGTGAAAATCGCGATGTCGCCCGAAGTCGCGAAATTCGGCGTCCACCGCGAAGCCGGCCTCGCGGGTCAGCTTCTCATCCAGTGCGTCCAGCGCGCAGGCATCTGACCGTGCAGCCCTCGCGCCTCTCGCTCTTCGTCGTCGGGATCCTGGGTCTCATCAATCTCGGCCGCGGCAGCATCCACATGTTCGCGCCCGACGGCGGTTTGCAGATGATCGCCGGCCTCGATATTTCGTCGGCGCCGCAGATCATACTGTCGTTCATCGCGGCGGTCGGCGCCGGACAACTCTCCTTCGCCCTCGTCGACTTCACGGCGGTGGCGCGGTTCCAAACCTTCGTGCGCCCGCTCCTGCTCATCCACCTCGCGCAGCAAGCACTGGCCGTCTTTCTCCTCTTCGTCTGGCGCCCGATGCCGCACGAGGTGCCGGGTCAATGGGGCGCGCTTGCGGCATTCGTGATTATCGGCTTCTTCACCGCTCTCGAATATTCTCGAAGGCCCCATGTTGCAGCGTAAGACACCCAAAGACCGCATCGACGGCCGTCGCGTACGCGGCGCAGACAATCGCCGTCGCATCGTCGATGCGCTGTTGGCGCTCGTGCAGTCTGGCGTCGTCATGCCGAGCGCCGACGAGGTCGCGACCGAAGCCGGTGTCGGCCTGCGCACTGTCTTTCGTCACTTCGCCGACATGGAAAGCCTCTACCGCGAAATCTCTGAGCGCATGACGGTGGAGATCATGCCGATCGTGCAGCGTCCGTTCAGTTCGAACGATTGGCGTAAGCGTTTGGAAGAACTGGTTGAACGCCGCAGCCAAGTGTTCGAGCGCCTGCTGCCGTTCAAGGTCGCGGGCGATGCCCATCGCCACGGCTCGCCGTTCCTCACCACCGAGCAAAGCGCTATCGTTAAGACGCTACGCGAGGCGCTGCGCAACGCGATCGGCCCCAAAACCATCGACGACAAACTGCGCTTCGAGGCTCTCGACCTGATGCTCAGCTTCGAATCCTGGCGCCGCCTGCGCGTCGATCAGGGCTTGTCCGCACGCGACTCGCGCGCCGTCATGCTGTTGGGCGCCGAAGCTTTGGCCTCCACATCCCAGGGCCGGTAAGTCCGGCACCGCTTCGGCATCTCCGGCATCTGGACATTCGGCAGGCTCTTGAAGAAGTCTCGCATATCGCCGTCGCACAACGCCGCGTCATAACCGGCTGCGATCAGCGCATCGACCTGCTCATCCGAGATCGTCAGCCCGGTGGGTATCGCGGCCAACGCGCTTCGCCCCTCGTCGTCGGCGATGTCCGACAGCGACAGATGCACGAAGTGATCGTCGATCATCCGGCAGGCGGTCGGCCCGTTCTCGCCGCGCGGACAGTCGCGCCGCGCCAGACCCTGAGCCAGCCGCCGAGTCATCTCGCGCGCATGGATCAAGGTCTCAAAGCCATAGCGATCGATCGCCGTCGACGTCACCGCGCCGATCACACGGAACACGCTATCGAGATAAGGCACATCAGTCATCTGACGGTCGGGCTCTGCCTGCCCGTCAACGCTCACGATCACGACATGCCGAAGCCTGTTCAAGCTTTCGGCATCCAGCGTCGCCTCTTCCGCAGTCGGCGCCAGCATCTGCATCAACCCGCGCAGGCCCAAATTGTCCGACACCCCGCCGTCGAGCAGATGCACATACGCCTCGTCGCGCTTGTCGAGATACGAGCTTGCCAACATCGCCAACTGCCGCCGGCGCGACAGCTCGTCGGGAATGGCAAGATAAGGATCAACCCACGCCGGTCGCTTGCACGCATGCTCGTCGTCATGCGCGTAGTTGCGCAGACTGATCGGCGTAAAGAGCACCGGGAAGCCGTTTGACGCCGCAACCGCCCGCGCCATCGGCAGGGTCGTGATGTCCGAGCAAATCCAATCGAACGTGTCCTGCCCGAACACGAACGGCTCTTCGTTCGCGAAGTCCGTGGCCTGCACGCCTAGGAACGGCCGGCCAAGCTGCGCCAGATCGCCGTAATCCGCCCCCTTGAACAAAAGCTCGTCGTAGACTCGCGCCATCTCGTCGTTCGTCCCCCAATTCGGGTTGACCAACCAGTCCCAGCGCCAAGGCATCAGATAAATTCCGAAAATCTCTCCGTTCAGGTCATATTTGAGAAACTCGTCCTTGTACGTGTCGAACATTGCATCGCGCTTCAGCGCGAAAGTCGACGCCGTAAAGCTGCCGCCCGACACGCCGGTGACGACATCGATCTCATCGGTCAGCCGCCGCCGCCCGTTTCCGAAGTCGACTGTGATCTCCCTAAGCGCCGTCAGCACGCCATACCCGAACGCCGAAGACCTCTTGCCGCCGCCGGAAAAGGCAAGTGCAACGAACAGTTCCTTCGACGTTCCGTCGGGGATGGTGGTGATGCGGTAGGCCGGACCGTGGATCGCCGTCTCAAGCGGCCTATTCGGCTCAGCCGACAGAGACGCACAGGCGCCAAGCCCGCAAGCAAGCAGGCCGACGACGGCCCAATCCCAGGTTTTCATCTGTCCCTCCCCGCGCGGACGCAGCGCATCGCCAGGTTCCCGAATCACCCAGCGATCAGAGAGTGTACGCACAGGCCCCGACGCGCCCCAACGCCTGCGACCGATGGTGGAAGTGCGGCCCGATCTCCCCTATCTCTGTGTCCAACCAACCATGACCGGCAGAACACCGTGGCCCGAGATCCATACGAGGTGCTGGGCGTCGCCAAGACGGCCTCAGCCGACGAGATCAAGAAAGCGTACCGCAAGCTGGTAAAACAGCTGCACCCCGACTTGCATCCCGGCGACAAGAAGGCCGCCGATAGATTCAAGGACGTCTCCGCTGCGTACGAAATCGTCGGCGACGCCGACAAGCGCGCCAAATTCGACAAGGGCGAGATCGACGCCGAAGGCGCCCAGCGTCAAGACCCGCGCTTCTACCGCGACTATGCGAATCAAGGCGGCGCCAAGCACTACGACTCGCAGCAGGGCTATGCCGACTTCGGCGACATCTCCGACATCTTCTCCGATCTTTTCGGCGCCGGCGGCCGAGCAGGAGCGCCTATGCGCGGACGCAACGTGCACTACCGCCTGGACGTCGACTTCCTGACGGCGGCAACAGGCGGACAACAGCGCATCACCCTGCCCGACGGCAAACAGCTCGGGGTCACGATTCCCGAAGGCGTGGCGGACGGCCAGACGATTCGCTTGAAGGGCCTGGGCCATCCGGGCCGCGGCGATGCGCCCGCAGGCGACGCCATGATCGAGGTCCACGTCCGCCCCCACCCCGCGTTTGAGCGCAGGGGCGACGACATCGTCAGCGAACTGCCCATCGCGATCGACGAAGCCGTTCTTGGCGCCAAAGTCGAAGTGCCGACAGTCTCCGGCCGTCTGAACGTCACAATCCCGAAGGGCGCATCGAGCGGCCAAACGCTGCGCCTCAAGGGCAAAGGCGTAAAGGGGAAGAAGGGCGTCTACGGCGACCACCTTGTTCGCCTCAAGATCGTGATGCCGAAGACCATCGACCCCGACCTCGAAAAGTTCATGCAGGGCTGGCGCGAAAGCCATGCCTACAATCCGCGCACGGAGTGACGCCGATGACCCTCGACGAACAGGATCTGATCCGCGAGGTCGGTGAGCTGTCGATCACCCGCTTGCACAAGTGGTTGCGCATGGGTTGGGTTCGCCCCGAGCGGCGCGAAGGCACGGCCCTCTATCACGAAGTGGACGTCGCGCGTGTCCGCCTGCTCTACGAACTTGAGCACACGGCGGAAATCGACGACGAAACCTTGCCGTTGATCCTGTCGCTGCTGGATCAAATCCACGGCCTGCGCAACGAACTACGCAGTTTGGCGCAAGCTGTTGGCGAACAGCCTCCGCACGTCCGCGAGCGGATCCGCAACGCCTACATCCGCATCGCCGAAAGCGATCACCACTTCTGAAACACGAAATATGCGCCGAGCGCTATGAAGGCGAAGCCGAGCGCGTGGTTCCACTTCAGCGCCTCGCCCAGGTAGAAAACGGAGAACGCCGCGAAGACGATGAGCGTAATGACCTCCTGCATCGTCTTCAGCTCGGCGGGACTGTAGATGGCGCTGCCCCACCGGTTCGCGGGCACGGCAAAGCAATACTCGACGAACGCGATCCCCCAACTGGCGAGGACCACGACCCAAAGCGCCTGATCCTTGTATTTCAGATGCCCGTACCAAGCGAACGTCATGAAGATATTCGAGATCGAAAGCAGCAGGATCGGCGTCAAACTGGCGGGCATGGATTGTCCCCGTGCGATAAACAACGTTTCGTCTTAACGCACGGCCGCGCCCCAAGCTAAGGTCGAGCCGCATCTTGATGGGGAAGTTCATGGGCCGTCGTCTCGCCTGCGTCGTTGCGTTCGCCCTCGCCGTCTGCACGTGGGCAGTGCCCGCCATCGCGGAGGACAAGCCGTTTCCGCGCAAGGGCGCGCTCCTATTGCTGGGCTACGACCCCGAGGCGCCGCTCCCGGCCGCAGAGTGCGAAAAACGCGCAAGCATTGCCGGCATCGTCCGCGTGGCGCTCAGTCAGGACAAACCCACCGCCCAGCGCATGGCGATTCACTTGAACGTCGCAGGCCTGCTGGGAGCAGCGCGCGCCGTGTGCGCGGCCGACAAAGCACCATCGCCCCTGCGCCCGCTCACAAGCGGTGGGGCAAAGCTGGACGCCGCGTCATGCAAAATGGCCCGTGATGTCGCCCGCGGCGCCATCGCGCAGACGATCAATACCAACGTCGAAAAGGAACACGTGGACATCGCCCGCGGTTTCATCGAAGGCGTCGCCGACGCGATGGCGCCGATCGCGCGCGCTTGCGATCCGGGGGACCACTGGGCAGCGCTGAAGGTCGAAGCGGAAGCCTTGGCCAGCCGCGCCGCAACCCTGAAGAACCTCCGCGCATGCCTTGTATGGCGCAAGGCGGGCTTTGACGAACTGGGCCGCGCCCGTGACCTCGCGTACGCCCAAGGCCGCGCCGCCGGACAAGCGCGCCTCGACAGGCAAGCGATGACAGCAATCGGCGGCGCGCGCCACTACTGCGGCAAGGACGACATCGCCGAGACCTTCGAGAAGATGCAGTACGACATCGTCGTCGCGCTCATCGCCGCAGCGCCGGTGAAACCCGACAAGACGAGCTTCTAGCGCTCACGCGCCATAGAGGTGGAACGGCGCAACACCGCGCTCCGGCACCGCATCGACCAACTGTTGCTGCCTTCGAGATCATCAAGACGCGACGCCCCGCCGTCGCTATCGTCGATATCATCATGCCGGAACGCGAAGGACTGTCGACAATCCAGGAGATCAGAGACACCTATCCCGAGACGCGCATACTTGCCATTTCGGGCGGCGGCATCGGCGGCGCCGATCGCTATCTTCAGTTCGCCGAAAGTCTGGGCGCTCACGACACAATGTTGAAGCCGATCCGTGGTGCGGAATTGGTCGAGCGCATCCGGCGGCTGCTCGCAATATAATTCCTGAGAGCCGTTGCGCGTTAACGCGCCGTTTACCCTATTCCGTTTAGATGGCGTCAACAGCAATTGACGATCTCTTGAGGGAAGGTGCACCGAACGCTGGCAGCGATAGCCGACACAAAGAACACGCTACAAGGCCCGGCTCACAGCCGGGCTTTTTGCTATTTGCCGGCCTTGCTCACGCCAATTTCTAAACGGCTTGCGCCCTGAACCGACGCACCTTGGCGCGATTGCCGCAATCGCGCATGCTGCACCAACGGCGTGAATGGTTCTTGCTCTCGTCGACGAACAGCCACCCGCACGTATCGCTGGCGCACTCGCGCAATCGCGTCTCGCCGCCGACAAGAAGATCCACCGCGGATTTCACGACCGGCCACAACGGTGCGCGCAAATCCACAGGCGCTGGCCAAACAAGTTCGTAGCCCGAGATTGACGCCCGCAATTCCAGAGTGGCGTTCGCCTCCGCCATAGCGTCGCTCAGCGCCGCAACGTCAGCACTCGCCGCCCTGCGCTTATCCGCCACCGCGACAAACACGTCGTGAATCGTTTCGCGCAGACGCCTCCCCTCGGCAAGCACACGGGCCGCTCGTGCTTCATTGGCCCTCGCCAACTCCTTGAGTTGCACGCCGCCAGATTTCGACAGGACTTTGCCCGCCACTGCCCAATCCACAAGATCCGCGTAGACCAGGAGGGTCTCTTTCGGCTCCCCGTCGCGATGCCCCCCGACCGTATTCACAAAGTCGAGGCACAGCGCCCCACCTACAAAATTCTCGGACCCGAACGCCATCCCACCTCCAACCTCGAACCCTGATGTAACCTCTTAACGGCCAATTGACAAGTTACACAGTCTCACATACATGTAACCAACATTATTCGTAATAGATGGTTACAGCTCATGACGGTCACGCCCTTTAGGATCGATATCCCCGAAGCTGATATCGCGGACCTGCGGACACGCCTCGCGCGGACACGCTGGCCGGACGAAATCACCGGCACCGGATGGGACTACGGTGTCGACCTCAACTACATGAAAGAACTCTCTGCTTACTGGCGCGACGGATTCGATTGGCGCACCCAAGAACGGGCGCTCAACCGCTTCCCGCAATTCATTGCCCGAATGGACGACTTGGACGTCCACTTCATTCACGTCCGCGGCAAGGGCCCATCGCCCAAACCGCTCGTGCTCACGCACGGTTGGCCCAGCAGCGTCGCCGAATTCGCTAAGATCATCCCACTTCTCACCGATCCGGCATCTCACGGCGGAAATCCGGCGGATGCGTTCGACGTGATCGCACCCTCGATGCCAGGCTACGGCTTCTCAAGCCGTCCAACCAAACCCGGCGGCACGTCTCTCAGCGTCGCGCCTCTTTGGGCGAAGCTGATGATGGAACTTGGCTACCCGACGTTCTTCGCCCACGGCGGCGACATCGGCGCGGGCGTAACGAACGCGCTCGGCCGTTTCCACGGTGATCGCGTCCCCGCGATCCACGCAATGGCGACGCCCTACCCCTACCCGACCGACGAAAACGACCCCACGCTGTCGGCCGCCGAACGCGCCTACCTGGCACTCACCAAGAAATGGGATTGGGATGAGGACGCCTACGGCCACCTGCAACGCACCAAACCCCAAACCCTCGCCGTCGGACTGAACGACTCGCCTGCAGGTCTCGCAACCTGGATCGTCGAAAAGTGGCGCGCGTGGAGCGACTGCAACGGCGACGTGGAGACACGCTTCACCAAGGACGAACTCCTGACGAACGTCAGCATCTATTGGTTCACCCAAACGATCGGCTCGTCGGTGCGCATGTACTACGAGTCAGCGCACAACAACCGGCCGAAGCCGGCGAAGATCGAAACACCGGCGCGGCTGTTTCTGACACGCGAAGAAATCGACCGCTGCCCGCCCGAATGGGCCGCCCGCTCCTACGCCAATCTCTCCTACGGCCTCGCCCCGACCGGAGGCCACTTCCTCGCGGCGGAAGAGCCGGCATTGCTGGCAAAGGACATCCAGACCTACTTCCGCGCCTTCCGCTAAATCAGACGCGCGCGAAAATCGCCTCGAGGCTGGTCAAGTTCATCCCGTGCTTGACGAAATTGTAAGGCGTGATGTTCACAGCCTTGATCATCGAGCGGAAAATCTCGGTCCCCACGCGCCCGTCTTCGAGCGGCACGAGATCGAAGTCAAGAATGTTGATGCAGGCCAAATCCTGCTCGAAGGTTTGCACGCCTTTCAGCGCATTGCCTGTCATCCACCCAAGAATCAGACGATTGATCCCCTCATGTGCGACGACCAGCGCCGTGTGCCAAGCCGGCTGCGCCAGCAACCGCTTGATCGCATCCGTTGCCCGCTCTTGAACGTCCGCGAACACATCGCCGCCCATCATGCGCGCGCCGGGTTGAGCCGCCTGATCGAACTCGAACGCCATCCGCGCCGCAAGTTCTTCACGGCTCTTCGCCATGACCTTCCCGCTGCCCTTGATCTCGACCAAGCCGGCATCGACACCCAGCGTCAGGTGCGCAGTGTCGGCGTTCGACGCGAGCACGATCTCCGCAGTTTCTCGCGTTCGCGGCAAACCGGACGACAACGCGACGTCGAACCGCACATGCGAAAGGGCGGCACCACTGGCCCTCGCTTGCTCGCGGCCCAGCGGCGTCAGCGGCACGAGATCCGTGTGCCCCGCCTCGCGAACCTCGCGCGCGAAATAGTCAACATGGCCGTGCCGCATCAAATAGATGCGTCGCCGGCCGGTCGTTCCGGGAAGCGCGGTCATCGGATCAAATGGCGCCGGCCGATTTCAACGCCGCAATGTCGCCGCTCGAGAAGCCCCATTCGTTCAAGATCTGATCGTTGTGCTGCCCGGCGGTCGGCGCACTGCCCTGCACTTCGGGCTTTGTCCGGCTGAAGCGCGGCGCCGGTGCAGGCTGCACGACGCCGTCGATTTCGATGAACGTCGCGCGCGCTTTGTTGTGCGCGTGGTTCGGTGCCTCGGCCAGAGACAGAACCGGCGCGTAACAAACGTCGGTGCCTTCCATGAGCTTGTCCCAATGATCACGCGTCTGGGTCGCGATCACGCGCGCGATCTTCTCCTTCAGCGACGGCCACTTCGAACGATCCATCTGCGCCTGGAAGTCCGGATCGTTGAGACCAGCCTTCTCAAGCAGCAGCGCATAGAACTGCGGTTCGATCGAGCCGAGCGAAATCCATTTCCCGTCGGCCGTCTCGTACGTGTCATAGAAGTGTGCGCCGCCGTCGAGAAGGTTCGAGCCCTTGTCGTCGCTCCACATGCCCATTGCTTTGAAGCCATAGAACATCGACATCAGCGACGCCGCACCGTCGGTCATCGCGCAATCGATCACCTGCCCTTTGCCCGACCCGCGCGCCTCGAACAACGCGCACGCCATACCGAACGCCAGATAGAGCGCGCCACCACCAAAGTCGCCCACCAGATTGAGCGGCGGCACCGGCGTCTCACCCTTGCGTCCAATCCCGTGCAGCGCACCGGTCAGCGCGATGTAGTTGATGTCGTGACCCGCAGCCTGCGAGAGCGGCCCGGTTTGACCCCATCCCGTCATACGTCCGTAGACAATTTTCGGATTGCGCTTCAGTGCCACCTCTGGCCCAAGCCCTAGCTTTTCCATAACCCCAGGTCGAAACCCTTCAAGTAAGGCGTCCGCGCGGGCGACTAGCTTGAGTGCAGTCTCCACAGCTTCGGGCTTCTTCAAGTCCAACGCGATCGAACGCCGCCCACGGCTCGTAATGTCGAATTTGTTGGCCCCGCGCCCGCCTTTGCGGTCGATGCGTACAACTTCTGCGCCCATATCGCTGAGCAGCATCGCGCAGAAGGGGCCTGGCCCGATGCCTGCGAACTCGATGATCTTTACGCCGTGAAGCGGACCCATGACATTTCCTCCGAAACCAAATAGGAAAATAGCCTCTGGGTAGGGTTTAGTTCATCGCGAACGAGCCCGCAAATAGAGTGGCGGAGTAACTGGGATGACGTTGCGTATCGTTGCGGCGACGACCGCGTGCATCGGCTTTTTGATCGCGGCGACGTTCGCCGCAGCCGACGGAATGCCCGAGCCCGAAGACGAAAACTTCAATCCTGTTCCATCGGTCCCCGGCAAGCCCGCACCCGGCGTGACGCAGCCGGCGCCGATCAAACCGGCAAAGCCCGCGCCCGTCGTCGCGCCGAAGCCGACACCGGCACCGGTCGTCAACACACCCGAACCTGCGCCGCCGCCGGCTGAACCGGACGACGCCGAACCCGCGCCCGCGCCAGCGCCGGCACCAACGCCGACGGCGGCAACACCGGCGCCCGCCCCGGCAACGCCGCCGGCGCCCGCACCGACGTCCGAGCAGAAGAAGCAGATCTACGAGATCCTCAGCGTCGACGTGCAAGTTTCGCCGAAACCGGCCGCAACGATCACCGTAAAGGCCACCGCACGCAGTGGCGGTTGGAAGGACATCGAACTAAAGCCGCTGCAGACCTTCGCGGCCGAAGTCGGCATGCGCAGCTACACGCTTGTCGGCACGCCGCCGTCGGGCCCGTCGACGCAAGCCCTCTCGCCGGTCAGCGTGACGATCACACTCGACCCCCTGCCGGCGGACGTGAAGACGATCCGCGTGCTCGGCGAAACGAACGAGGTCGCTCAGACCTTTCGCTGATGTTCAATACGTGACGTCGAGTTGAAGCCAAAGCTTGCGACGGCTGGCAAACCCGCCGTCGCCGTCGTAATCGGCATACTTCGCCCCGACGGAGAAGTGATCGCCCAGCCGAGCCGTCACTTCCGCGTCGACCTCGCTGCCTAAAGGCTGGCGGCCAAGCTCGGTCTTGAAATCGTGCACGGTCAGCGCTGCAAAGAAGCCGGTCACCGGACCGATCGGCGCGTCCAGCGTCGCCTCATAGCTTGGTCCCGCGTAGAGATCGACAATCCCGTTCGCCGGCGTGTTCAAGAACACGTCCGCAAAACCCTGGAACTTGTGCAGCGTACCCAGCGGTGTCGAGAACCCCACCGAGCCGTCGCCCTCCAGCGTCTCAACCCCACCTAAAATCCCGAAGCCCTGATACGCGACAGCAACCTCGCCGTGACCGTAGTGCACGCCGACGTCCAGCGGATTGTCCGCATAGTCCTTCTGGTAAGCGTACTCGACGGCGTAACGAACCGACGTGTCCTCGCCCAGCTTCCCTTTCCCCGACAACCGCCCACCGAAGGTGGCCGTTGACAGCGCCGGTGCCTCTTCCAAATCCAAGAGATAGACATAGCCGGTCAACGTCCCGAACCGAGGCACCGCATATGACGCATTGAAGAGATGCGTCGGCCCCTCAAATTCG
>JAEUMM010000346.1 GCA_016792645.1 Alphaproteobacteria bacterium
GCGCGAAGTCGGCTACGGCTGGCGCGCACTCGACATCGGCAAGCCCCCGCAACGCGTCGGCCGCAACGCCGAACCCGAACCGCCGCTCGGCTAGTCCTTCAAATCCTTTGGCCGCATGAAGTCTTTGAGCGTGCCACCGCCTGCGCGCACATCGCGCCATGCTTTCGCCGGCGACTGAATGACGGCCAGCGCACACGTCGAGAACTTCTCGCGCATCCGCGCGTGAACTTTCTCTTCCGCCGCATCCTTCGGCGAAGCGCTGAGCTCATTCGCAAATTGCGCGATCCCGGGATTATGCCCGATGAACATGACCGCCTTCACGGCGTCGTCCTGCGACCGCAGCCGCTGCATCAAATGCCGAGGCTCGGCGAGATAGAGCCCCTCCTCGAATTCGACGGTCACCTCGCGCCCCAGATCGCCTTTGACGAGTTCGAAGGTCTCGACCGTCCGCCGCGCCGTCGAGCACAACACCAGGTCAGGCTTGTACCGTTTGGCCTTGATATAGGCCCCCATCCGCGGCGCCGCATCGCGCCCACGCTCGTTCAACCGCCGGTCGTGATCGGCGAGCGCAGCATCACCCCAGTCCGACTTCGCGTGGCGCAACAGATAAATGGTCTTCATCGGGCCGACCCTCGCACAAACGGAAATTGAAGCAGCCACAGAAACCGCCGCGGCTCATCACCACGGTAGGACGCAAGCCCCAACGGCATCGTCACGTGGTCCAGCGTCGGCGCCGCCCGATACGTGGCAAAGATGCGGTCCCAAATGGAGAGATTGAAACCGAAATTGGAGTTCGTCTCTTTATGCGCCGTCGAATGATGCACCCGGTGCATATCCGGCGTCACGATCACACGGCGCATGACGGAATCGGCCCACCCCGGCAGCCGCAGATTTGAGTGGCTGAACATCGACGTGGCGTTGAGCGCGATCTCGAAAACAAGCACCGCGATCGCCGGCACCCCAAGCGTGAGGACGATCGCAATCTTCCAAGCTTGGCTGATCAAAATCTCGATCGGATGAAAACGAATGCCGGTCGAAACATCGACCTCCGTGTCGGCGTGATGCACGCGATGAATACGCCACAACGGCGGCACGAAATGAAACGCCACATGCTGCGCGTAAACCGCCAAGTCCAGAATCAAAAACCCGGCAACCGCGGCGATGGTCTGAGGCACGCCGAGCAAGGGAAACACGCCCCACCCGCGCGCTTCTCCGTAGACGGCGGCGAGCACGGTAAGCGCAGGCACGATGAAGAACGACAAGCGAAGCAGCATGGTGTTCAACGCGCTCAGCCCGACATTGGTGCCCCAGCGCCACCAGCGCCCCGCCAAGGGAACCCGTCGCGGCCAAACAGCCTCCAACGCCGCCAGAACGGCGAACGCGCCGACAAAAATAGAGAGCCGCAGGAAAGCCTCGCTCTCCGCACCCATATCAGGTCGCAATTCGCGCATGCCGCACGATCGCGGCCTTCTCTAGAGCCGCCGCCGTCAACCGGTCGATCTCCAGCTCCGACCGCAGCACCTGCAAGATCCGGTTCTCTTCCGAGTGAACCGGCGCATCGGCCAACACCACGTCGAGGGCCAATGCATAAGCCGTCTCGCGCAACGACGGCGACAACGTCTCTTTTACGAGCCCCAACACCGCGGCCAAGCCTTCGCGCTCCTGCAGGATCGCCGCACACTCGCGCGCCACCGGGATGATCTTATCGTCGCTAAAACCGCGGAACGCTGGCAGCGACCGCACCAGATCGCCGATCGCGTGCATCTCCGCGTCGCTCATTTCCGCGTCCGCCGCCGAGACGACGACCATCACGTAAATCAAAGCCGCATGCGGGTTGAGCGTTGGGTTCTGTGCCATGCGCCGAAAGTGTCCCTGGGAAATGAGGCGGGGTTGCGGGCGCAACTTATGGGGCCCCGCGCAGGTCGGCAAGGCCGGGCGCGTGCAGAAAGTCCTTAACGATCGCAATAGCATCCACGATCCCGATGCGCTCCACCTCGACGCCCGGCGGCAACCCGCTCAGCATCCGCGTCGGCGTGCGCGCATCAAGCAGCACGAACACGCCGCGATCCGACGCCCGCCGGATCAATCGCCCGAACCCCTGCGCCAATTTCAACCGTGTCAGCTGATCGTCATACGTCTTGCCGAACGCCACGCGCCGCGCCTTGTGCAAGATATCCGGCCGCGGCCAAGGCACGCGCTCGAACACCACAAGCCGCAACGACCGCCCCGGCACATCGACACCGTCCCGCAACGCGTCCGTTCCCAGCAAACAGGAATCCTCGTCATCGCGGAACAGGTCAACGAGCGATCCCGTATCCAGCGCATCGACATGCTGCGCATAAAGCGGAATACCGTTCGCGCTCAACGGCCCGGCAATCGCGCGATAGGTATTCTTCAGCGACCGGATCGACGTGAACAAACCCAGCGCCCCACCGCCGGCCGCCACAAACAGATCGCGGAAGGCCGCCGACATCAAATCCTGATCGCGGTTCAAATCGCGCACCACAAGCACACGCGTCTGCTTGCCGTAATCGAACGGCGACTCGAACGAGGCCCGAACCGGCGGCGACACAAGATGCGCCGCACCCGTGCGAATTTCGGCCGCCCGCCACCCGTCACCCGCCTCCTCGCCTTCCGGTCCACGATCGCGCAGTGTCGCCGACGTGATGAACGCCCCGTGCGAAGGCTCAAGCACCTCGGTCGCAAACTGCACCGTCGGGTCGATCGCGTGGCGATAGAACCCGATGTTCGAGTCGTGCCCGTCGAACCGCTCAACCCCCAGCCAATCGACATGCCCCGTCGGCGGCGCATCACCGACCGCATCCAGCGCCAAAATCCAATTTGGTAATTGCAGCTTCGCCCGCCGCTCAATCCCGCGCAGCGCCGCTTCCGCGCGCAACCGATGCTGCGCCAACGTCTCCGGCTCCTCGCGCAACAAACGGCGAAGCGACAGCGCAATCTCGTTCAAAGGCTGCACCAGCGCTTTGAACGCATGCTTCAACTCGTTGGCCGCAACGATAAGCGAATCCGTCGCCGGCAAAACCTCGCACTCAAGACCGTAAGGCGACGACACATCCTCGGAACGAGCCCGCACCTGCGCACGAACGGCGCCCAGAAACTTCTCCATCGCCCCGCGCGGCGTCTCGTTCGCCACCCGTGACAACCATCCATCGCCCGGCAACCCCAACGCCAGCTGCGCAATCTCCTGCAGACGGTCAAGCTCACGCGGCTCATCCTGCAACACCGGCGTCAACCGCTCGACGAGCCCACGCCCACGCCGCGCACTACGCCCTTCGGCGCCGCGCAACCACCGCCGCAACTCGGCACCTTCCCAGCCCGTAATGTGAATGGCGAAGAAACTGTCCGCGGCATCGAAGATGTGATGCCCCTCGTCGAACACATAGCGAAGCGGCGGCGCACTGCGATCCTCGGCATCGGGATCGACCGCCGCCGAATGCCGCGCCGCCTCCACCATCGTCAGCGCGTGATTGGAAACAACGACACGGCTCGCCCGCGTCTTGCGCACAATCCGCTCAAGGTAACAGCGACGATAATGCGGACACGCCGCATAAATGCACTCGCCGTGCCGGTCGGTCAGCCCATGCGCAAAGCCCGCATGCGGCCAAGCCCAAGCCGGAAAATCCCCGCCCAGCAAATCCCCATCCTTCGTCGCCGTCAGCCAGCGCGACACAAGCCCCAGCGCCACGGTCTCGCGCTCGATCAAGACCGGCAACCGGCTCGTCGCCTCCTCCACGTTCAGCAGGCAAACATAATTCTCGCGGCCCTTGCGCACGGTGACCTTTTCAGCCCGCTCCGCATCATCCGGATAAACCCGCGCGAGTTCCTGCGCGATCTGCCGCTGCAAGTTCTTCGTGTAGGTTGAAATCCAAACCGACCCGTCGTTCCGCTCCGCCCACAACGTCGCCGGCGCAAGATACCCGGCCGTCTTACCCAAACCCGTCCCCGCTTCGGCAATCACAACCGCAGGCTCACCCTCATGCGCACGCGGCCGAAACGCCTGCGAAGCCAGCGCCGCATAATCCGACTGCGTCCGCCGCGTCTCAGCCCCGCTGCCCACGATCGCCGCCAGATGCGCGCGCGCCTCCTCCGGCGAAATCGGCATGCTCCCTGGCTGACCGAGCGGCGGCGCGTCTTCCCATTCCGGCAACTCGCGCCACACATCCATCCGCGGCGCAGCCCGCGCACGCCCCTCCGGATCAATCCGCGCCAGCAACAACGGCGCCCAAGCCCAATGGCTAAGCCCCATCGCGGCAGCCACGCGCGCCGCCATCGGCCGCCCCGGCACATTCTCCGCCTCGTCGAGCAATTGCGTCGCCGCATCGCGCAGCGTCATCGCCTGCTCAGGCAGGCTCGTCGGCACAGGCATCTTCAACGCCCGCGCCAACGCACCGACGCTGGGCGCAATCGGCTGCGCCGGCCGCACGAACGCAAACAGTTCCAGCACGTCGAAATGCGACGCGCGCGGTTCCGACCTCGACGCGCGCCCGATCCGCTGCAAGGTGAGCCCCGCATGCGCCACCATATGTGGCCGCGCATGCGCAGCCTGCGACGCCTGCTCCGCACTCAGCTCTTCGAACCGCCCGTCGCCATGCGCGATCACCGCGCGGCGGAACGTCGCGACAAGGACGGGGATCGCATCAAGTGCGTGCGAAGGGGTCGATTCCATGCCGCCCACTATGCCGCGCCGTTGACGCTGAACCTAGCTGCCCATAAGGCTTGCCCACATGACGACCCGCCGAGACCTCGCCATGGCCGCCAAGGCCTGGCCCTTTGAAGAAGCGCGCAAATTGCTCGACCGCGTAAACCGCGACGAAGCAAAAGGCGCGACGAAACCCTACGTCCTCTTCGAAACCGGCTACGGCCCCTCCGGCCTGCCGCATATCGGCACCTTCGGCGAAGTCGCACGCACCAGTTGGGTCCGCCGCGCCTTCGCGGAGCTGTCCGACAAGCCGACGCGCCTCTTCGCCTTCTCCGACGACATGGACGGCATGCGCAAAGTGCCGGACAACGTCCCCAACCACGAGAAGCTGCGCGAATTCATCGGCATGCCGCTCACCAAAGTGCCGGACCCCTTCGGCACGCACGAAAGCTTCGGCGCCCACAACAACGCGCGCCTGCGCAGCTTCCTCGATTCATTCGGCTTCCAATACGAATTCCTCAGCTCGACCGAATGCTACGCCTCCGGCCGCTTCGACCCAACGCTGCTCAAAATCCTCGCCGAATACGACCGCGTGATGGACATCATGCTCCCCACGCTCGGCGAAGAACGTCAGCAGACCTACTCGGCCTTCCTGCCGATCTGCGTCCGCACCGGCCACGTGCTGCAAGTTCCCATCATCGCGCGCAACGTCGAAAAGGGCACGATCACCTATCGCGACACCGACGGCTTCACCGCCGAAGTGCCTGTGACCGGCGGCCACGTAAAGCTGCAATGGAAAGTAGATTGGGCCATGCGCTGGATGGCGCTCGGCGTCGATTACGAAATGTCCGGCAAGGACCTGATCCCGTCCGTTGAACTCTCGACGAAGATTTGCCGCGCGCTGAACGTGCCGCCGCCGGAAACCTACACCTACGAACTCTTCCTCGACGACAAAGGTCAGAAGATTTCGAAGACCAAGGGCAACGGTATCGCGGTCGAGCAATGGCTCACCTACTCCGCGCCCGAGAGCCTCGCGCTCTTCATGTACCAAAAGCCGAAGACCGCAAAGCGCCTCTACTTCGACATCATCCCGAAGGAGGTCGACGACTACGTCACGCACCTCGACAAGTACCAGACGCAAAACGAGAGCGAGCGCCTCGAGAATCCCGTCTGGCACATCCACGCGGGCAAACCGCCGCAAGAAGCCTGGCCGGTCAGCTTCGCGCTCCTCCTCAACCTCGTTTCCGCCTCGAACGCATCGACGCCGGACGTGCTCTGGGGCTTCATCCGCGCCTACGCCCCGCAAGCGAACCCGAAAGACAACCCGGCGCTCGATCGCCTCGTTGGCTACGCCATCCGCTACTACCAAGACTTCGTGCTGCCAAAGAAGAAGTACCGCGCGCCGACGGACAAAGAACGCTTAGCCCTCGAAGAACTGGCCACAGCCTTCGACGCACTCGGCAACACGACCGACGGCACGGCCGTTCAAAACGTCGTGTACGAAATCGGCAAGAAGCACACGTTCGAACCCCTGCGCGACTGGTTCAAGGCCCTCTACGAAGTCCTCTTCGGCCAAGAACAAGGCCCCCGCTTCGGCTCCTTCGCCGCCCTCTACGGTGTGACGAACACCGCTAACCTCATTCGCGAAGGCCTCGCCGGCAAATTTCTCGCCTGACGCACCAAGCGCTTAAGGCGTAGACTTTCCGCCATGAAACACGCGTATCCAGCGGTCGCATTCTTTGCCCTGTGTGCGGTCGTCAGCGCACCGGCATCGGCGGAAGTTCCGCAAACCGCGCAAACGGCATACGCAGACGGAAAGTTCATGGTGGCCGCATCGGTGGCGGAAGCCGAAGGCTCCGCTGACGCCCTCGCCTTCGCAGCCCGCGCCCGCATCGCCGATGCGATCATGCGCGACGACCTCTGCCTCGACTGTCTCATCAAAGCCGAGGCGCTGGCCCAAGCCGCAATCTCTCGCGATCCGAACCAAGCCGAAGGCTATGTCCAACTCGCGATCGCGATCGGCTTCCGCGGACGCTTGGTGAGCACATTGGACGCGCAGTCCGAAGGCCTCGCCGAAAAAGGTCGCGCCGCCATCGACCGCGCCCGCGAACTCGATCCGATGAACTCATGGGCCAGAGCCTCGCTCGGCGGCTGGCACCTGGAAATCGTGCACCGCGCCGGCAGCATCCTTGCCTCGGTTCTCTACGGCGCCAACGAAGAGGAAGGGCTCTCGAACTTCCGCGCCGCCATCGAAGAAGACCCGGGTAGCTTGCTCCTCCGCTACCACTACGCGCTCTCCATCCTTGCCCTCGATGAGGAGCGATTCCGCGATGAAGCCTTGGCGACGCTCGAAACCGGTTTGAAAGACTCGCGGGTCGATACGATGACAACCTTCACGCGCAAGCGCGCGTTCACCCTGCTCGAAAAAATGAAGGCGGGGCAACAAGACGACATAGAGCGCCTCGTTCACCACTATCAAGGCTATCCGACCGGCACAGCGCAGGCAGGCACGCGCTAGCTGCGCGCCCACACCACGCGCGCGATCCACTCGACCTTCGCCCGGTCGAACACGCCGCCGCCGTTCTCGCCGTTCAGCGGCTTCAACTCGACCTTCTTCGCCGTCCGCCGCACCAGCCGCATCAAGGCCCAACCGTCTGCGGTTTTCACCAACACACGGTCGCCCTTGCGCAATTCGGCCGTCGGCGACACCACGACCACATCGCCGTCGCGAAACACCGGCGCCGCCGCATCGCCCGACACCTCGATCGCAAACGCTGTATCGTCGTTCAGATCGGGAAACGACAGACGCTCCCAAGCCTTCAACGCCGGTTTGCCGTCGCCGTCGAACGCCTTCTTCTTGGCGAGATCCTTGAGCTTCAGAAACGGCACCATCCGCGACGGCGCCTTCCCCCCGCCGCGCGACAAAAGTGCAACGAAATCCTCGATACTCGCCCCCGTCACCACCAGAATCTTCGACAGACTCTCCGTCGACGGCCAACGCAGCCGCCCCTGCGGCCCCAATCGCTTGCTCTTGTTGAACGTGGTCGGGTCCAATCCCGCCGCCCGCGCCAAACCCGACGGCGAATGGCCGTACCGTGCGGCGAGGGCGTCGATCGCGCTCCAAATGTGCTTATGTGAGAACATCGTCGACCGAACCGAAAAACTTCATGGATGAACTCCGCCGCACGCTTGCGCAGCCGCCGCGCCCTACTACAACGATGTCGTCACCTGTGATTCTGATCCTAGCACGATGAACCTCATTCGCGCGCTTTCAACTCTTGCGCGGCCCGTTTTGGCGCGGCTCGATCCCGAGTTCGCGCATACGTTGACCATCAAAGCGCTCAGCATCGTCAACACGAAAGTTTCATTGGAACCTGACGACCCGCGACTGCGCGTGCAAGCGTTGGGACTCGAATTCCCCAATCCGATTGGACTGGCAGCCGGCTTCGACAAGAACGCGCAAGTCACCGAAGCGATGCTGTCCCTCGGTTTCGGTTTCGTCGAAGCCGGAACGGTCACGCCGCGCGCACAACCCGGCAACCCAAAGCCGCGCGTGTTCCGTTTGGTTGAAGACCGCGCGGTCATCAACCGCTTAGGGTTCAACAACGAAGGCATAGAACCAGCCCGCCGCCGGCTCACCGCCGTGCAAGGCCGCCCCGGCATCCGCGGCATCAACATCGGCGCCAACAAAGACGCGACAGACCGCGTGGCCGACTACGTCACGGGCCTACGGGAACTCGGCACGCTGGGAGCGTACGTC
>JAEUMM010000030.1 GCA_016792645.1 Alphaproteobacteria bacterium
AACCGCGCGCGCCTCGTCGGCGTTCATCGCAAACGGCTTTTCCACCAGCACATGCTTGCCGGCCTCAAGCGCCTTGATCGCGATCGGCGCATGCACCGAAGGCGGCGTCGCCACATAAACGAGATCGACCGACGGATCGTCGACCAGCGCGTCATAGCTCGCATAAGCGCGCGCGATGCCCTGCTCAGCCGCGAACGCTTTGGCTCGCGCCGGGTCGCGCGCCGCGATGCCGGCCAGTTCTGTGCGTGGATTTTCCTTCGCCGGCGCCACCATGGCGTAGACAGCCACGCGCGCCGCGCCGATGATGCCGATCCGAAGCTGTGTCTTATCTTCCATCGGCAAAGCATGCGCGATCGATGACCGCGGCGCAAACGAACATCAGCATCCGCCTGCGCGTTTCCACCGACGACGTGGCGATCGCCGCCGTCGTGACCGCGGCGTTCGGCGGTCCCAACGAAGCGGCGCTCGTCGCGCGGCTGCGCGGCGACGGTGACATGGTCGCCGAATTCGTAGCGCTCGACGGCCCCGCCGTGATCGGCCACATCGCCTTCTCGCGCCTCGACGTGCGAACAGGATCGCAAGCTCTGCGCGCCACGGCTCTCGCGCCCGTCGCCGTCGCGCCGGGCCGTCAGCGGCAAGGCATCGGCGGCGCACTGATCCGCCACGCCCACACCTGCTTGCGCGACGAAGGCGAAGACCTGGTCGTCGTGCTGGGCCACCCCGCCTACTACCCGCAGTTCGGCTTCTCGAGCCTTCTCGCCAAACTGCTTGACGCACCCTATTCCGGCGAAGCCTTCATGGCGCTCGAACTCAAACCCGGCATCCTCGCCGCGCTCAAGTGGCGGGCCGCCTACCCGCGGGCCTTCGCCGGCGCGCATTGACATATATTTCCACTTTTTGTTAAATATTTCCCATGATAGAAATTGCGCCACCCGGCCGCCGCGCCGCCGTCGCCTTCATCTTCGTCACACTGATGCTCGACGTCCTATCGATGGGCGTCGTCATCCCGGTGCTGCCCAAGCTGATCGAAAGCCTGACGCCCGGGGTCGAAGCCGACGCTGTCCGCATCGGCGGCCTGCTTGGACTGGTTTGGGCCGTGATGCAGTTTCTGGTGACGCCGATCCAAGGCGCGCTCAGCGACCGCTTCGGCCGCCGCCCCGTCCTCTTGCTGTCGATGACGGGCTTGGGCCTCGACTACATCCTGATGGCGTTGGCCCCGACCCTCGCCTGGCTCTTCGTGGCACGCGCGATCTCGGGCGCGACGGCCGCAAGCTTCGGCACCGCAAACGCCTACATCGCCGACATCACGCCGCCCGACAAACGCGCCGCCGCCTTCGGCCTCATGGGCGCCGCCTTCGGCATCGGCTTCATCGTCGGCCCAGCGCTGGGCGGACTCGCAGGCAGTTTCGATCCGCACTTGCCGTTCTGGGTCTCGGCGGGCCTGTGCCTAATCAACGCGATGTACGGCTATTTCGTCCTGCCGGAGTCGTTGCCACCCGAACGGCGAGCCAAAAAATTCTCGCTCGCCAACGCACACGTCTTGGGCTCGCTGCGCCTGCTCGCATCGAACACGCAGCTCGCCGGATTGGCCACCGCGCACTTCTTCTACAGCGTCGCGCACAACGTCTATCCCGCCGTCTTCGTGTGGTTCACGATGTACCGCTATGGTTGGGGCGAGACGACGAACGGCCTTGCGCTCGCAGCTTCCGGCGCGGCCGGCATCATCGTGCAGGGCCTGCTCGTCGGCCCGGTGGTCAAGCACCTGGGCGCGCGCCGCGCGATGATCGTCGGCCTCTTGTTCGGCATCAGCGGCTTCTTGATCTACGGCATCGGCCCCATATCGATCTCGGTATGGATCGCGATCGCGGTCTCAGCCCTCTGGGGCTTCTACACGCCCGCCGCACAATCGATCATGACCCAAACCGTAAGCCCGACGGAACAAGGCCGCCTGCAAGGCGCACTCGGCAGCCTGATGGGCTTAGCGGCGATCATCTCACCTCCGCTCTACACCAACGTCCTCGCGCTGGCGCTCCAAACACGCGACGCACATCCGGCGTTGCCGATCATGGGCGCGCCGTTCTTCCTCGCCGCGTTCTTGCTGATATGCGCCCTCGCCGCCGCGACGATCGCAACCCGCCCGCACGCCGAGGCAAAGGCGGTCCCTTAAGGTCGCCCGCCTTGCTCCCGCCGCAGCGCAAAGAACTCACGCCGCGTCTTCGGTCCGTAGGTCACAAAACTCGGGTCTCGCCGCTCTTCGAGATAAGCCTGCTTCTCCTGCGCCAGACTGTCGTTCGCCGCGCGTTTCCTCTGCGCCGGCACGTCGACTCCGTAAATCTTCGACGCGTTGAAGCCGAAGATCTTGGCCTTCAGTTCCTTCGTCAGTTTCGGATAACCGTACTTCTGTTGAAATTCGTTCGAAATCTGGAACGCGCGAAACGCCTGAATCTGATCCTGCGGCGAGCCGTACCAGATGCAGTCGGTCCCCCACATGACGTTGTTCTCGCCCACGTGCTTCAGAAGCTTGCCCCACACGTGCGCGCCTTGCGCCGGATCGCGCGTCATCAGAATACGCCACGTCGACCCAAGCTCCGCGTAAACGTTGGAATTCGGCTTCACCCCGTTGTCGATCAGCGACTTGACCAGCGCGTCGACGCCCGCATCCGCATTCTTGGGATCGTAAGCACCTTCCGTCCGCGCCGCGTCGTAACCCGAATGATAGAGCATGAAGATCATGTCGGGATAACGCTTCGCCACGACGCCGATATCGCGGCACGTCGAATGCTCATAGGAATGCTTGCCGAACGGCAGACCCTTGTGAATGCAGATGATCTTGATCCCCAGCGCCCGCGCCTTCTCGATGAACGGAATGCCGTGCCTCTCATCGTCCAGGAAATAGCCCGGCCCGCCGTCCGGCCCCCACTGCGTGTAGCTCTTCCACGCAATGATGCCCCACTTGTTCTTAAGTTCCTCCATCCGCTCCATGTCGCCCGGCAGGTTCGGATTGACCTTGCCGTGCAGGAACAGCCGCTGTCCGTTACCCAGCTTCTCGACCAGCGCGCGCGTCGCATCGGCTTCTTCGATCGTCAGGGGCGCGTCTTCGAACGTCGACGGCACCATCGACATCACGGCGACCTGCGTGTCCGAATCCATGAACACGTCTTTGATGTAGTTCTCGCCGTTGAAGCAGTTCACATAGTCGTACTCGCCCTTGCCGATATCGTGCGCGCAAGCCGAGTTGGGAAAGTTCTTGAGCCCCTTGATCCACGGCGAGTTCGGATTGCGCCACCGCCCCAGCGCATTCACGTGATGGTTCTGAACGTCGAAGATGAACTCCTGCCCCTCAAGCGTCGCCGCCGCGACGTCCATGTCGACACCCGCAACCTTCGGCAAATCGAAATAGCCGCCCACGCGCCCCTGCGCCGCGTGCGCCTCGTTCATGGCCAGCAGTGCCGTCGCCGCACCGCATGTGCTGACCAGAAAGTCGCGCCGCCCCACCCCGCGCCGCCGCGCATTGTCGCTGACGCACGCATGCGCATGCGCGATTGCCGCCTCGTGATAAGGCTCAAGCGGCAGGGGCGCGAACTCGCCGTTCGACGTCGTGTCCACCTTGAACGGAAGCCGCAGGCCTTCGGGATCGTGGCGATAGCGCATGACGTTCTCTCCTCCGGATTATTTGGAAAAAGCCTACACGAACGTCCTGGAAAATCGACCGCCTGATTACCCGGCGCGTAATCGACAACAGCGCAAACACGGCCAAAATACCGACCATCGACGTTCAAATGATGGAGAGTGACATGTCCGTTCTCAATTCCCCGAACCTTCTGCGCTACGCGTTGATCGGCGACGCGGTGGCGAGCGGCGCGACGGGCCTGTTGATGATCGCCGGCGCCGGCATTCTCTCGGACCTGCTGGGTCTGCCTCAACAATTGCTCATGATCGCGGGCCTGATCCTGATGCCCTTCACCGCCATGGTCGCCTATCTGGCAACGCGCCAAACGCCCAGCCCCGGCAGCGTCTGGTCCGTGATCTTGATCAACATTGCGTGGGTCGCGGCAAGCGCCTTCGTGCTGTTCGGCGGCGTCGTCTCGCCGACAGTGCTGGGCTACACCTTCATCGCCGCGCAAGCGATCGTGGTCTTCGCCTTCGCCGACTTCCAGTTCTTCGGTCTACGCAACGCGCAGGCGGCCTAAGCCGCATGCAGACGGCGCGTCGCTTCAGTGCAGCGCGCCGCCGCCCTTCAGGTCGAGCCACGTCCATTCGCTGGCGTGCCGGACCTGCGCGATCAACGGAACCGGGGCGATCGCGATGTGGGCCAATGTGATCAGAACCCCGCGCTTGCGAGCATCATCGAACAGCGGAAATCCCGTGTACTCAGCCTCGATAGTCGCGCCGTCACGCGTCAGTGCCGGCGTGATCTGCCACAGGCCGCAGGGCCGCGAGAGCATGACGAACGCGCTGTCGAACGCCTCGCCTTTGATCGCGGGATCGACGAACTCGAGATAATCGAGCCCGACGAGTTCGCGCCCCAGCATTTCGCACAGTCGTTCGCCCGCACGCGCGAATCGGATTGCAAACCCGATCTCGTCGGGCTCGATCACCGAAACCCAGGGCGCCAGCGCGCCGAAAGCGGCGAAGTCGAGCGCGTGAAGTCGTCCGACGCCGCGCGCCGGCGCCGCGCTGCGAACGATCTCTTCAAACCGGAGGCTTTGGGCCGATCGCGACCGCACGCGATTTCTCCCCATTGGGCTTGTGGAATTATGTTTCGACCAACTCAGAATTGGCAGACGAACAAATGTCGCACGCGCTATATTCGTCTCATCTATGTCAGGATGATGACGCTTGGGGGTTTCGCATTTCACGATGACCGAACCAAAGACAAAGGCAACAAAGAACAGCGTGCCGGCATTTGTGAAGAAGATCGCCGATCCGCAAAAACGCGCCGACACCGCAGCCGTCATTGCGCTCATGAAGGACGCGACAAAGCTCGACCCCGTCATGTGGGGGCCAAGCATCATCGGTTTCGGCAGCTATCGCTATGAATATGCCAACGGTCGCACAGGCGATTGGCCGATCATCGGCCTGTCACCGCGCAAGCAGAACCTGACGCTCTACATCATGCCGGGCTTCGACAAGGCGACGGCGCTGCTCAAGAAGCTCGGGCCTCACACGACCGGCAAATCGTGCTTGTACATCAAGCGCTTGTCCGACATCGACCTGCCGACCCTAAAGAAGATCGTCACAGGCTCGATCGCGCAAATGCGCAAGCGCACGAAGACGGCCTAACCCGGCATCACCTCTTCGGGACGAGGCCGCGCTGCCGCAAATTCAGGCATCGCCTCGCAGCGCGCAGACAACGACGCAAGCCGTGGATACGCGCGCGCAACATCGACATCACTCACGCGCAACTTGATGTAACCGATCAACGCCGCCGCCGTCACATCCGCCTGTGTGAACCGCCCCAACGCCAACCATGCACCGTCGAGGCGTCCTTCCAGATACGCGAGCCCACCGCACATCTGATCGCGGCAGCGCGTCAGCCACGCGTCATTGATCGCGCTCGCAGCATGGAAGTGTCGCTCGTAAACCAGCGCGCCAGCCTTGTCGATCGCACCAGTAGCGACCGCCGTGAGTTGCATGACATGACGCCGCGCATCTCCCGATCGCGGCGTCAACGCGCGCGCCGGCCCGACGACCTCATCCAAGTGATCGAGAATCGCCACGCTGTCGATCAACACCTCGCCGTCGTCGAGGATCAGAGAGGGAATGCGCACCAGCGGATTGATCGCCGCCATCTGGCCCGCATCGCCGAACACCGAAATCGGATTGCGCTCAAACGGAATACCGTAGTGGTGCAGCGCGATTGCAACACGCCGCACATAAGGCGAGTCGTACTGGCCGACCAGAATCATGATCTCAACATCCGCACGGAGTTAGCGCCATTTCCTACGCACTCGGTTTAACACGATACCTGTCACGACTGTGGCAGTAGCCAAATTGCCGGCCGCCCGCACGCGCTATAATTCGCGAATCATTGGTTCGAGGGGTCACCTAATGGCGCGTTACCGTGAACGCCGCGTTCGGCTCAGTTCGTCGTCGCCCACATTCGACGTCTTCCCGCTGCTCGCGCTGCCGATGCTCTACTACAATTTCATGGTCTTCTTCGTCATCGGCTTGGACCCGGCCGCGGTCAATCACTGGCTGGCCGGCCCCGCGTTCCAGTTGACGATGTTCTCCGGCGCCGTCTGGTCGATGACCCAGGCCGACGTCATCATCACTGCCGCCATGGGCCTCCTCTTCATCGAGATCTTGAAGTCGGTGGGCTCGCCGATGCTGTCACTGGTCAACCACGGCATCGCGGTTATGACGCTCCTGGTTTACGTGGTGGAGTTCATTTCATTCCCCGGCTTCACGACCTCCGTCTTCTTCCTGCTCGCGCTCATGCAACTTATTGACGTGATCGCCGGCTACACCATCACGATTGTGTCCACCCGGGGCCTGACGCGCTAAGGAACCGCCGACAGCGGCGCCAAAACCTGCGTATCATCCTCCCAATCCGGTGGCCGCTTAAGGCCACCGGACACAAGGAGGAAGGTCCATGGCGAAGAAGTCAGCCGACTCGGGCACGTATCGCGTCACTGAAATCATCGGCACCAGCAAGACCTCGTGGGAGGACGCGGCGAAGTCCGCCGTCGAAATGGCCGCGCAATCGCTGCACGACCTACGCATCGCCGAAGTCACCAAGCTCGACATGCGCCTGGACGACAACGGCAAAGTCGTCCAATACCGCGCGCGCGTTTCCCTATCGTTCAAGTACGCGCCTTAGGCGTTCTACGAATAAGCGGCCCGGGCGCGCACGCGCGGCCCGGGTCTCGCGACCTAAGCCTTTTTCCGCCCGGCCTTCGCGCGAGCAAGCCTAAGAAAATCATCCAGCGCCGCCGCATCTGCAAACGCGCGTCTCGGCACGATGCGAAAGCTGAAATCGCTGATGTAGAGCAGGATCAACTGCGCATCCTCGCGCGACTTCACGAAATCGTCCCAACGCGACTTCTGCATCCAGTCCGCCGCGGTGATCGTCAGCGTCTCATCGTCCCAGACGATGTCGAACGGGTCACGGGCCGTGGTCACTTGCCGAAACTGCTTCCGCGCCCGCCACGGCAGGATCACATAAGGCACGAAGACCAGCAGCGTAAGCGCATAGAGTACGCCGAGGCCAAGCAGCAGATACGAGTGTTCGCCCGACCCGGAATAGACGTTGTAGTCCGCTAGCAGTACCAGAACGACGACCACACCGGCGATGACCCACAATCGCGGCGCCCGAAACGCATGCAATTGCGTGCCCGCGATGAAGTCGCCTTCGCCCAGTTGCACATGCACTTTGCCCGCCATCGGTCTCATCCCGCCTCGACGGGCAAACTTAGCCGCTCCGCGCTGCGCCCCGCAATCGTGGCCGCAGGGCGCAGGCCGAACACGCCGCGGACGTCGTCAAGCGTCCGCGCCGCGATCTCACGCGCCGCCGCAGTGCCCGCATCGACGAAGCGCATCACCTGCGCCGGATCGCGCGCGTAGCGTTCGCGCCGCTCGCGTATCGGCCCGAGCAATGCCTGCAGCACCTCGTTGAGCCGCTTCTTCACCACGCTGTCGCCAAGCCCGCCGCGCCGGTAGTGCTCGCCAAGCGCCGCGACGCCCGCGCGATCCGGATCGAAAGCCGCCAGATACGCGAACACGACATTCCCCACCGTCTGCCCCGGGTCAGACACCCGCAGATGCGCGGGATCGGTGAACATCATCTGCACCGCACGCGTCACCTCGTCGGCGGAGGCGGACAAGCTGATCGCGTTCCCCAGCGACTTCGACGCCTTCGCCTTGCCGTCGATACCGGGCAGACGCGGCGTCGTCGACAGCAACGCCTTCGCCTCCGGCAAAATCTCCCGCCCGCCAAGCCGGTTGATGCGCGCCGCAATCTCGTTCGTCTGCTCGATCATCGGCAATTGGTCGTCGCCCACCGGCACCAGCGTCGCCTTGAACGCCGTGATGTCGGCGGCCTGCGACACCGGATAGCAAAGAAACCCCGCCGGAATGTCGCGCGCGAACCCACGCTGCTGAATCTCCGCCTTCACCGTCGGATTGCGCTCAAGCCGCGCCACCGTGACGAGGTTCAGATAATGCACCGTCAGCTCCGCCAACGCCGGCACCCCCGACTGCAGCACGAACGGCGAGCGCGCGGGATCAAGCCCGATCGCGAGATAGTCGAGCGCCACCTCCAACACGTTCCGCGCCACGCGCCCCGGATCGCCCGCGTTGTCGGTCAGCGCCTGCAAATCGGCGAGCAGAATGAACTGCCGCCGGCAACGCCCCTGCAGCGCCACCCGGTTCGCAAGCGACCCCGCATAATGCCCAAGGTGCAGCGGCCCGGTCGGCCGGTCGCCCGTCAGAATGATATCGTCGCAATAGTCGTCCATGTCCCGTCTCCTTCGTTGTCGAAGGACGCTCCGGCCGGAAAGACGACAAAGAAAAAGGCCGCATCCGAACCGGAGCGACCTTGCGTAAGAACAAACAAACGCGCGCCGCCCGCCTTAAGCGGGCCACCAAAACTGCACAGGCATGGAAATGCGCGTCGTCATGCCACCCTCCTACACGCGAGAACGGACACGCGCAACCGCATCGAAGCCTTAACGATCCGCGATCAGCCGTTGATAGACGACGGTGTCGCCGATCGGACGCACCCCGACATACCCGGCATCGATCACCATCTCATGCCGCTTGGCGTCGGCGACCGGCACTAGCACATGATCGTTGGGGTCCGAGGCCAGCGCACCCGGCTGAAACCCCTTCAACAATCCGATCACCGGATACCCCGGATCAAAGCGGATGCCGACAATCGCCATGCCCTTGGCCATCAGGTTGCTCCAACTCACCACGTTGTCGAGGTGAACGCCTGAACAAACCCAGTTCATGCCCGCACGCTGCGCATGGTCGATGCGCGCATCCAAAAGCATGCGCTGATACCCACGCCCGCGTGCCACCCGTCGCACCATCGCGTTTTCGAGAAACGCTGCGCGATGCCGCCAATCCGCTGCCGGCACGCGCGGGAAAGGCGTGAGCCCCATGTTGGCGTGATCGTCGCTGGGCAATCGCAACAGCGACACCGCAGAGAGTCCCGCGCCATCGACGACGCCGTAAGCTGCACCCAGCGTTCCGTCGAGATAGCCATGCATCTCGCCGTCATCCTTCGGTCGGATGAAACCTTCCGGCGCAAGCGCCGCAACGCTGCCCTCCACGTCGAACACGTCAAGCATGTCCGGCATGGAAAGCTTTCGAACGACGGGCACACGAACGGCCATATTCATCGGGCGGACCTCAAAGCGACACCAGCGGGGGTGCCACATCTGGGATGTCACCACCACGTCACGCCAGTTCGCTCGTCACACTCGCGCCGCTTTTGCGCATCCGCCCGCACACAACATTCCGTGAGTCAGCGCGGCGGTCCTTCGATGAACAACACCGCAATGTCGCTCGCCGCATCGAACATGCCGCGCGCCGGCGGCTGTGTCGTAGCGTTCGCCGATAGCGCAACAACCACACCGCTGTCGGGGAAAAGCATCAGCATCCCTTGCGCCCCTACGGCAACGCCACCGTGATGAATCGCACGCCATTTCTTCCCGGGA
>JAEUMM010000359.1 GCA_016792645.1 Alphaproteobacteria bacterium
CGGTTTGGCAATCTCATTCTCGGTGAACTCAGTCGTTGCCGCAGGCGGCAACTGGAAGAACACGTCGATCGCCGCGCGCTTGACCTGCGGCAGATACTGAAGGCTAGGCGCCAGCAAGATCGTGCCGGCCAGCGACCCGCCGATCAAACCGCCGATCCAAAGCCGCCGCTTGCGCGGCGTATCCGTCGTGCCCATCACATAGTCGGCAATGCCGCGCCAGACGTTCGCAAACTCCGGCACCTTGGGTCGCGTCTGCAGGAACAACACCGAGAGCATCGGCACCACCGTCACCGCGACGACGAGCGAAAGCAAAACCGCCGCCGCAATCGTCAGCGATAAGTCGGCGAACAGCTGCCCCTCGACGTCTTTGATGAAGATCACGGGCAGGAAGATCGCAACGTTGGTCGCCGTGGTGGCGAGCAAGGCCCCCCACACCTGATCCGTACCCTTCTGCGCCGCCTCCGCGGCGGGCATCCCTTGCTCGCGCAGCCGCAAGATATTCTCAAACGCCACGATGGCGGCGTCGAGCACCATGCCTGTTGCGAACGCCAAACCTGCCAGCGACACGACGTTGATCGTCCGTCCGCTCATCTGCAGCAAGACGACGACGGCAAGCAGGCAAATCGGAATAGCGCACGAGATGATCAGCGTTGCCCGCCACTCGCGCATGAAGAACCACAGCACGCCGACCGCCAGCAGAATGCCGAGGATCAAGTCGCGCGACAGCATCTCGATCGCTTGATTGATGAAGTGCGACGGATCGAACGAGTACTGCAGCTTGACGCCCTGTTCCTTCGCCGGCCCTTCGTTGATCTTGACGAGCTCTTCCTTGATGGCGGTAACGGTGGCGAGCACGTTCGCCCCCGTCTCGCGCACGATGCGGAAGCCCAGCGCCGGATTGCCGTTCTGATAGCCGAACGAATTGCGCTTCGCCCGCGCCACCTTCACGTCCGCGACATCGCCCAGCAGCACCGGCTTCCCGTCGCGCCACTCGAGGATCATCTGCCTGAGGTCGTCGACCGAATACCGTCCGCGGAACGAAAGATCGTATTGCCGCCGCCCGACGTCGATCGAACCGCCCGATACGTCGTCCGACGAAGCGATCTGCCGCGCGATGCGGGGGATTTGAATCCCCAGCGACGCGGCTTTCATCGGATCGAACACGATCTGCAGCTCTTCCTGGCTGCCCGTCAGGTTCATCTCGACGCTGCCGACGCCCGGTATGGCCTCAAGCCGCGGCGCCACCGTGTAGCGCAGGAACGTCTCGTAATCCTCGATCGCGCGCGGATTGCCCGGCGCCAGCTGCATGAACACGTAGAGCAACGACGCGTTCGAATCCTGCGTATTGGCCAGCAGCACGAACGGCCGCTCGGAGTCCGCAGGAAGCGAGGGGATACGGTTCAACCGTCCGATCACATCGACCAGCGTCTGCCGCATATCGGTGCCGATGGCGAAGGTGAGGTTGATATACGCGCCGCCCGATCCGACGAACGAGTTCATCTCCTGCAAGCCGGAAATGCCTTGCAGCACTTCCTCCTGCGGCTCGACGATCTGCGCCTCGACCTCACGCGGCGTCGACGACCGCCAACCGGTCTGAATGCCGATCTGTGGCCGCTCAATGTCGGGAAAAAGCTGAATGGGCAAGGTGCTCAGCGCGAACACACCGAACAGAATGGTGACCGCCACGCCCACGGCGACAGCCGCAGGGCTCTTCAGGCTCATAGCCGTCAGCGCGCGCACAAAGACTCTCCAACCCGACCCTGGCGGATTTGAGGCGCGTGATCTGGCTTTTAGAAATCACATGGACGTGAGTCCGCTCACGCTCCCGTGCGTTTAGTTACCTGCCCGTAAACCTCGGCAATTCGCAGGCGCAAACAGAGTTCATTTCAACCGAGCGAGAAGCCCTGCGGCGAATTCAGACAGCGTATCGTCGCGGGCGCCCATGATGACGATGCGATCGCCGGGGCGGGCGAGGGTGATGAGCTTGTCGCCGCACGCTTTGCGGTCGGCGATGTAGTGCGCGACGCGGCCCCTCGTGGCG
>JAEUMM010000376.1 GCA_016792645.1 Alphaproteobacteria bacterium
TGCCACGAGATCGCTTCGCCTTCGCGATCAGGGTCGGTGGCGAGGATCAGTTTCTTGGCGCCTTTGACGGCACTGACGATTTCGCCGAGGTGTTTGGCGGCCCGATCGGCCACCTCCCAGGACATTTCGAAGTCGTTGTCGGTGTCGACCGAGCCGTCTTCTTCCGCCAGGTCGCGCACGTGGCCGTAGGAGGCCAACACCTTATATGTGTTGCCCAGGTACTTGTTGATCGTCTTCGCCTTTGCGGGCGATTCCACGATCACGACGTTGCTTGCGGCCACTCTACGCTCGATCCTTTTGGGGGGTCCCAATGGGGGCGGGACACTGGTCCATATCTAGTAAAGGTGTCAACCAAAGGCCAGGGCACCCCCTTCTTAAGTGCCAGATAACGTTTTATTTTCAATGAATTAGAAGGTTAACGTGGGGCCGCAAGACTGACCTTTTGGCCGGGATGTCTGGTTAATTGGCCGGCGAATTCCAGGTCCAGAAGGGCGGTCGAGACCTCCGCCGAGGATGCGCCGAGTAGTCGTACCAGCTCGTCGATCTCAACCGGGGCGGGTCCCAAGCGGCGCAGGATCTCGGCCTGTAACGCGTCGGTATTTTGCGGTGCGGGCGGGGGTGTTTCCGGGCGTTCCGTGACCATGATTCTCGGCGGGCTGATGGCGTGCGGGGTCAGGTGGGCCAGCACGTCTTCGGCACTCTCGGTCAGGATCGCGCCGTCGCGGATGAGGCCGTTCGGTCCGCGGGCGCGGGGGTCCAAGGGCGAGCCGGGGACGGCGAACACGTCGCGGCCTTGTTCGCCTGCGAGGCGTGCAGTGATGAGGGAGCCGGAGTTCAGCGTCGCCTCCACGACAACCACGCCTCGCGCGAGACCCGAAATGATGCGGTTGCGGCGCGGGAAGAGTTGCGCCGTCGGCTGCTGACCGAACGGCATTTCCGATACGGCGGCGCCTTCGGCAACGATCTCGCGGTAGAGGCCGTCATTCTCAGGCGGATAGATAACGTCGATGCCGCCCGCCATCACGGCGATCGTTCCAGTCTTCAGGCTTCCCTTGTGTGCAGCCGTGTCGATCCCGCGAGCAAGCCCTGAGGCTATGGCAATGCCAGCCACGCCCAGGTCTCGCGCGATGTCGCGCGCGAAACGCTGGCCGATGGCCGATGCGTTCCGCGCGCCGACGACCGCGATGGTCGCGCGATTCAAGATGCTCACGTTCCCCATGACGGTCAGGAGCGGCGGCGGCGCGTCCAGGCTCGCGAGGGCTTCCGGATAGTCTGCTTCGCCGTGCGCAATGAGGCGGGCGCCGTATTTGGCGACCGCGTCGCGTTCCCGCTCCATGTCCTTCAACGAAGGGAGAACGATCGGGCGCGTGCGCGTCGACTTTTCGCTGAGCGAGGGCAGGGCTTCGACGGCGGCGCGGGCGGTGCCGAAGCGCTGCATCAACGCCCAGAACGTCACAGAACCTATGGCGCCCGCGCGGATCAGGCGCAGACGCGCCAGCAATTCCGCGTCGCTTATGCTTGCGTTCATTGACCGAGATCAAAGCGCGCCGGAGCGCGCTTTGCCAGGCTTCCAGCATCGGAAATGGAGGCTTGTGTGATGGAATCCGACGTGGCGATGGTTGTCGGCGGCGTGATTGCCGGGATGGCGGTGTTCGCTGTGACTTTGTTCACGGTGGCGTGGGTGACGAATCGCCGGGTGAAGCGGTAGGTTTCTTTTCGCCGATCCGCGGCTCTTCACCCTTCAGCAGGCGGCGGATGTTGTCGCGGTGGGTGACGAAGATGAGAGCGGCCAGGATCGCCGCGCCCACGGCGTATTGCCAGCGGTCGAAGATCAGCATGTAGACTGGCGATAGCGCCGCTGCGACGAGCGCTGCTACCGATGATATGCGCGAGACAAGTGCCGTCGCGATCCAGGTGGCGCCGACGATGCAGGCGATCGGGAAGCTGAGCGCGCCGAGAATGCCGATGTAGGTTGCGAGGCCTTTGCCGCCTTTGAAGTTGAGCCACACCGGAAAGATATGGCCCGTGAAGGCGCCGAGCCCGGCCGCCATCGCGGGGATGTCGCCGAATTGTTTTGCGATGAGGACGGCGACGATGCCTTTGCCGACGTCGCCGATCAGCGTGAGCGCCGTCGCGAGTTTGTTGCCCGTGCGCAGGACGTTCGTGGTGCCGACGTTGCCGGAGCCCACTTGGCGAATGTCGCCGAGGCCGAAGAGCTTCGTGATCACGAAGGCGAACGGGATCGAGCCGAGGGAATATCCGCCCGCGAAGGCGAGGATGGCTTCCAGCATTAGGTCGCCTGAAAGATCGTTTGTCCGGCGACCATTGTGCGCAAAACCGCGCCTTGCAGCAATCGGCCTTGAAAGGGTGAATTCTTCGAATGTGAGCGGAAGGTTGTGGGGTCGATCTTGCGTGGGGCTGACGGATCGAAGAGCACGAGGTCGGCGTGGGCGCCTTTCGCCAGACGCCCTTGCGAGAGTCTTAGGATTTTCGCCGGCGCAGCGGTTAGAGGCTTCAGTACGTCAGCGAGTTTCATGTCGGCTTCGTGGTGCAGCGTCAGCGCGGCGGGCAGCAATGTTTCCAGTCCGACTGCGCCGTAGGCGGCTTGCGCGAAGGGCAGGCGCTTTGTTTCCGGCGCTTGAGGATCATGGCTTGAGACGATGGCGTCGATGATGCCTGTTCGGACGCCTTCGACCATGGCTTTGCGGTCGCCTTCGGTGCGTAGCGCGGGCGAGACTTTGGCGAAGGTTTTGTATTCGCCGATGTCTTGTTCGTTGAGCGTCAGGTGATAGGCGGAGACGGCGCAGGTGACGGGCAGGCCGCGTGACTTCGCGCGCGCGATCACGTCGAGCGCGGCGGCGCAGGAGACTTGGCCGAGGTGGTAGCGCGCGCCGGTGAGTTCGACGAGGCGCATGTCGCGTTCGACGGCCATCGCTTCGGCCGCGGGCGGGATGCCGCCGAGGCCCATGCGCGCGGCGAATGCGCCTTCGTTCATGCAGCCTGAGGCGGCGAGCGCCGGGTCTTCGGCGTGCGCGATAACCAGCGCGTCGTAGTTCGCCGCGTAGGCGAGGCAGCGGCGCATGATCAGGGTTGAGGCGATCGTGCGGTCGGCGTCAGTGAAGGCGATCGCGCCGGCTTCTTGCAGCAGGCCGATCTCGGACATCTGCGTGCCCTTGAGGCCGTGCGTCAGTGCGCCTGTCGGGTAGACGCGCACGCCCGCGCCTGACGCGCGTTGTGCGATGAAGCTGACGAGGGCGGCGTCGTCGATCACCGGCTCGGTCGTCGGCATGACGACGAACGATGTCACGCCGCCGGCTGCTGCCGATGCTCGGGCGGAGGCGAGTGTCTCGCGATGTTCCGCGCCGGGTTCGCCGGTGAAGACGCGCAGGTCGATGAGGCCGGGGCTTAGGACTTGGCCGGCGCAGTCGATGATCTCGGTGTTCGCGGGGTTGGCGTCGTTGAAAAGGCGGGGGCCGAGGTCGGCGATCTTGCCGTTTTCGACGAACAGCGCGCCGATGGTGTCGAGGCCGGTGTCGGGATCGATCAGGCGGGCGTTGATGAAGGCGGTGCGCGTCATATTTTGCGCTCCGCATTCTGGAGTTGGCGGGCGAGGGCGTCGAGGACCGCCATGCGGACGGCGACGCCCATTTCCACTTGTTCGTGGATGAGGCTGCGTTCGACGTCGTCGGCGATGGCGCTGTCGATTTCGACGCCGCGGTTCATCGGACCCGGATGCATGACGAGCGCGCCGGGTTTGGCGAGCGCCAGTTTTTCGCGGTCGAGGCCGTAGAAGTGGAAATACTCGCGCTGCGACGGCAGGAAGGAGCCCGACATACGCTCCATCTGCACGCGCAGCATCATGACGATGTCGGCGCCTTTTATGCCGGCGCGCATGTCGTGGAAGACCTCCGCGCCCCAGGTTACCGCGCCTGCGGGCATCAGCGTGCGCGGGGCGACCAGGCGGACATGTGCGCCGAGCTTTGTCAGCAGATGCACGTTCGAGCGGGCCACGCGGCTGTGCAGGATGTCGCCGCAGATCGCGACCGTGAGGCCTTCGATGCGCTTCATACGGCGGCGGATGGTGAGGGCGTCGAGCAGGGCCTGCGTCGGGTGCTCGTGCGCGCCGTCGCCGGCGTTAACGACCGAGCAGGAGACTTTGTCGGCGAGCAATGCGACCGCGCCGGAATCTTGGTGGCGGATGACGATGATGTCGGGGCGCATCGCGTTCAGCGTCGTTGCGGTGTCGATCAAGGTCTCGCCCTTGCGGACGGACGATTGCGCGACGGACATGTTCATGACGTCGGCGCCGAGGCGCTTGCCGGCGAGTTCGAACGACGACTGCGTGCGCGTCGAGGGTTCGAAGAAGAGGTTGATGAGCGTGCGGCCGCGGAGCGTGTCGCGCTTCTTTTGAACCTGGCGGTTCAGATCGACGTACTCGTTGCCGAGGTCCAGCAACGATTCGATCTCGTGGCGCTGCAACGGCGCGATGGCGAGTAGATGCTGG
>JAEUMM010000464.1 GCA_016792645.1 Alphaproteobacteria bacterium
GGGGCTGGGGCTGGGCCCCAGACTTGGACGCCTTTGGCGTTGGGGGCTGTGGCGGCTAGTTGTTCGCCGGCTTCGTGGACTTGTTGTTCTTTGCGGCCCGAGATGATGAGGGCGGCCATGCGGCCGAAGGGGGGCAAGCCCGCCATTTCGCGGCGGCCCCATTCGGCGGCGTAGAAGGCGTCTCGGTTGCCGGATGCCAGCGCCTTTAGCACCGCGTGGTTGGGGTCTGTCGTTTGGATGAGGACGCGGCCGGGGCGGTCGGCGCGGCCGGCTCTTCCTGAGACTTGGTGGAGGAGTTGGAAGGTGCGTTCGCGGGCGCGGGGGTCTGCGCCGTCTAGACCTAAGTCACCATCGACGACGCCGACCAATGTGAGCATCGGGAAGTTGTGGCCCTTGGCCACGATTTGCGTGCCGATGAGGATGTCGATTTCGTGGTTGGCTATCGCTTCGATCGCGAGTTGGATTTGGCGTGGGCCGCCCATTGTGTCGCTGGAGGCGATGTTGGTGCGGGCGTTCGGGAATTTTGCGGCGACTTCTTCGGCCACGCGTTCGACGCCTGGGCCGCAAGCGATGAAGGCGCCTGCGGTTTTGCATTCGGGGCAGCTGGGCGGAATGTTTCGGTCGTAGCCGCAGTGGTGGCAGACGAGCTTGCGCTTGTAGCGGTGTTCCACCAGCCATGACGTGCAGCGCGGGCAGCCCATTTTGTGGCCGCACGCTTTGCACAGCGTGAGCGGGGCGAAGCCGCGGCGGTTGAGGAACAGCATCGCCTGTTCGCCTTGCGCCAGGCTGTGTTCGACGGCGCGCACGAGTGTGGGCGAGAGGTATTCGCCGGCTTTCGTTTCCTCTTTGCGCATGTCGATGAGCGCGGCTTCGGGGAGCGTCGCTTTGCCGTGGCGTTCGGGCAGGTGCAGGCGTGTGTAGCGGCCGGTTTCGGCGTTTACCCAGGTTTCGAGCGAGGGCGTCGCGGAGCTCAAGATGATGGGGCAGTTTTCGATGTTGGCGCGCACGACCGCCATGTCGCGTGCGTGGTAGATGAGGCCTTCTTCCTGCTTGAAGGCGCTGTCGTGTTCTTCGTCGACGATGATAAGGCCGAGTTCTTTGTACGGCAGGAAGAGCGCTGAACGCGCGCCGACGACCACGCGCGCGTCGCCCGTCATCACGTGGCGCCAGTTGCGGCGGCGTTGGGCTTGCGTGAGGTCGGAGTGCCATTCCGTCGGACGCGCGCCGAAGCGTTTGGTGAAGCGTTCGAGGAATTGGACGGTGAGCGCGATTTCGGGGAGCAGGATCAGCGCCTGCTTTCCCTTTTGCAGCGCGGCGGCGACGGCTTCGAAATAGGCTTCCGTTTTGCCGGAGCCGGTGACGCCGTCCAGGAACATCGCGTCGAATTTTTGCGCGTGTACCGACTTGATCATGTGGGCCGCGGCTTTCGCCTGCGCGATCGATAGCGTCGGGCCGGCGTACGCGGGATCTGGTTTTGCGGGCGGGCGCGGGGGCAAGACCACTTCTTCGAGGGCGCCGATTTTGACGAGAGCGGTGATGACCTGCGTGGTGACGCCTGCGGTTTGCGCGAGTTCCTTCAGCGAGCGCGCCATGCCGTCGGATGCGACTTCGAGGACGCGGGCGCGGGCGTCGGTGAGTTTTTGCGGCGGGTGTGCGCCTAAGCGGATCGCTTTGCGTTCGCGTTCGGGTTCGAGCGCTTCGGGGGCGCGCAGCACCAGGCTGATCACGTCGCCGATGGGGGCGACGACGTAGTTCGCGACCCAGGTGAGGAAGCGCAGCAGTTCTTCTTTGAGCGGCGGAACGTCGTAGGCGTGTTCGATTTCTTTCAGGCGCGAACGTTCGAACGTGCCTTCGCCGGGGCCCCAGACGATGCCGAGCGCGCGGTCGCCGCCTCTGCCCAACGGAACCACGACGATATTGCCGCGCGCGAGTTTCATGCCCGGCGGCACGCGGTAGTCGAGCGGGCCCTTCAGCGGACGCGGGACGACGACGCCGACGGTCTCGCCTTCCACAGGCACGTTCGCAATTTCTTCGGCCGTGAAGGGGAGCATGCGCTATGGTCCGCCCGATTATGTTTGGAAGGTCAAGGGCCATGAAATTCTTCATCGATTCGGCCGATGTCGGCGAGATCAAATCCCTGGCGGCGACGGGGCTTATCGACGGGGTGACGACGAATCCCTCGCTGATCGCCAAATCCGGGCGCAATTTCACTGATACGATTGCGGAGATTTGCTCGCTGGTGGACGGGCCGGTGTCGGCGGAAGTCACCGCCACCGACGTCGACGGCATGTTGGCCGAGGGGCGGGCGCTGGCGAAAATTGCGGATAACATCGCGGTGAAGGTTCCGCTGACGTGGGCGGGGCTTCGCGCGTGCCGGACGCTTAGCGACGAAGACACGATGGTCAATGTGACGTTGTGCTTTTCGGCGAACCAGGCGTTGCTGGCGGCGAAGGCCGGGGCGACGTTTATCTCTCCGTTCGTCGGGCGGCTCGACGATGTCGGCGAGGACGGCATGCAGTTGATCCGCGATATTCGCGGGATCTACGACAATTACATGGGGCTTGAGACGGAGATCCTCGCCGCCTCGATCCGCGGGCCGATGCATGTGACGGAAGCGGCGAAGGCCGGCGCAGACGTCGCGACGTTGCCGCCGAACGTGTTCAAGCAGCTGATCGAGCATCCGCTGACGGACAAAGGACTCGCTGCGTTCTTGGCCGATTGGGCGAAGACGGGGCAGACGGTGCCGCGGAAGTAAAGCGCTGTTAACGCGCGCGCGCGCTTCATCAGGCGATGGACGGCGCGGGCGCGATGGCGAGTTGGATGGAGCAAATGACGCATGTGCGTCGTCTGTCGCCCAAGACCGTCGAGGCGTATCGGCATGACGTCGGCGGGTTTCTCGGATTCTTGCAGCAGCATCGCGGTGAGGCGGTCGATCTTGATGCGTTGAAGGACGTGTCGGCTTCGGATGTGCGCGGGTGGCTCGCGACGCGGCGCGAGGATGGGCTGGGGCCGCGTGGTGTGGCGCGGGCGGTGTCTGCCCTGCGAACGTTCTTCATGTTTTTGCAGAAGCAGGGGTTGGTCGAGAACCTCAACGTGCGGCGTGTGCGGCCGCCGAAGTTGCCGCCGGGTGTGCCGAAGCCGGTGTCGATTGCCGGTGCGCAGTCGTTGCTGGATGAGGCTGAGATCTTTGGGGCTGAGCCTTGGGTGGCGGCGCGCAATGTTGCGGTGCTGACGCTGCTTTATGGCGCGGGGTTGCGCATTTCGGAGGCGTTGGGGTTGAACCGTGAGGCGTTGCCGTTGCCGGAGGCCTTGGTCATCACGGGCAAGGGCAACAAGCAGCGCGTGGTGCCGATCCTTGCCGAGGCTCGCGTTGCGATCGACGATTACATCAAGATTTGTCCGTATGGCGCGGTGCGCGATGATCCGGTGTTCTACGGCGCGCGGGGGAAGCGGTTGAACCCGCGCATCGTGCAGGGGTTGATGCAGTATCTGCGGCGCGCGTTGGGTTTGCCGGAGAGTGCGACGCCGCACGCGTTGCGCCATGCGTTCGCGACGCATCTGCTGGCGGCGGGCGGTGATCTACGCGCGATACAGGAATTGCTGGGGCATGCGTCGCTGTCGACGACGCAGCGTTATACCGCCGTTGACGAGATGCATTTGATGAGCGTGTTCGAGCGCGCGCATCCACGGGCGCGACGCCAATAGGCGCGCGGGCGCCGCTGCGCTATTGTCTTCCGGATGGGAGGCAACATGCTTGGACACCGCACGTTCGCTTGTTTCGCGTTCTGCCTGGGACTTGCGCTGCCTGGTGGCGCCGCTGACCGGCCTGCGGTCACCTATGTGGCACCGGACGGAAAGACCGCATTTACGTTCGACGGCGACCACGCAGGAATCGGCATGACACCCGCTGAGCAGCAGCGGTATCGCGCTGCCGGCGGCGTCATCCGAGATGGAATGTTCTCGTCTGGAGTCGCGGATTGCTCTTCGCCAAAGCTCCGATGCATCAATCTCGACGACGTCCTCGTGTTCGCCGTCGACACCCAGGCATTCGCTCACGCTCAACCGTATGAAGTCGCGGGGACAAGATTCGTCCCGACCTGCCACGGCGTTTCACGTCCACCGAAATGCGCGATGGGCAGTGTGATGTTCGCGAAGGGACCCGTGAAGGGGTTCTTCACCTACTCCTCGCGCGATGGTGTTCTTGTCATTGGGCTCGACGCGTTTCCTCCGAGCGCGGTTGAGGAGGTTTACGTGCTCCAACCAGGAACCGGCGGCATTCTTCAACGAGAGTGATCCACTCGATCATTGAAGCGGGTCAAAGCTGGTTGAATTTCCAGATCCAGTAGTTCACCGCGACAAGGGCGAAGCTGTACGCGACGGAGGAGCCCATGACCATGAACGCCCAGCCGGCGCCGAGGATGTCCATCGTGCCGTCGTAGGTGAAGGGCAGCTTTAGGAAATAGACGAAGGTGTCGGGGACCCAGACGACGAATTTTGGGACGACGCCGCAGCTCCACGCGTCGAGGCCGTACTCCTTGCAGGATTCACCGAAGGCGCCGGCTTTGACCAATTCGTCGTGCAGGAAGAAAACGGCGAGCGATGCCGCCGCCAACCAACCCACGAAAACTCCAGACATTCTTGGTTGCCACATCATTCGCTGCCCTGCCTTCACTCCTCTAACGTAGGCAGATAAAGGGCAAATGTGGCTGAACCTCGGCTGAACGGCCTTGCGGATGCGTCAGGTTAGGCGGGTTGCTTGAGGCGGATCCAGCGGATGCCGGCGTCGATTCCGGTTTCGTGGGCGTCGATGAAGCCCAGCTTTTCGTAGAATTTGCGGGCACGGGTGTTGGGTTCGTCGACCTTCAGCGCGAGCGGGCCGTCGGCGAATTTTGTCGCGGCTTCGATCAACGCCGTGCCGATGCCGAAGCCTTGGGCGCTTTCGTCGATGTAGAGGGAATGGACGAAGTTGCTGGGGCGGAAGAAGGATAAAATTCCGAGGATCGCACCGTGGGATTCGGCGACGTAGATTTCTTCGCTGTTGGCGAAGTCGATGAAGTCCTCTGCCTTGAACCAGTTCTTCGGGCGCCAGGTGAACGTCTGGTTGCCGACGCGTTCGTAGAGGGCGGCGCAGGTTTTTAGTTCGTCGCTGCGCGCGCGGCGGATGGTGACGTGGAGCGTTTTGCAGATCGCTTTCGTCACGTTGGGGCTCACATCTGCATCGTCCAGCCGCCGACGCCTTGGGCGGCTTGGCGCAGCGCCTCCGTCAGCGTGGGGTGAGCGTGGCTGGTGCGGGCGATGTCTTCGGCGGCGGCTTGGAATTCGATCGCGAGGGACGCTTCGCCGATCATGTTGCCGACTTCGGGGCCGATCATGTGGACGCCGAGGACGCGGTCGGTCTTGGCGTCGGCCAGGATTTTGACGAAGCCTTCGGTCGATGCGTTGGCGCGGGCGCGGGCGTTCGCGGTGAAGGGGAACTTGCCGATTTTGTACTGGATGTTCTGGGCCTTCAGTTCTTCTTCGGTTTTGCCGACGGTTGCGACTTCGGGCGCGGTGTAGACGACGGCGGGGATCGCTTCGTAGTTCACGTGACCCGCTTGGCCTGAGATGATTTCGGCGACGGCCACCGCTTCGTCTTCCGCTTTGTGGGCGAGCATCGGGCCTTCGATCACGTCGCCGATGGCGTAGATGCCGGGCGTGGCCGTCGCGTAGTGCTTGTCGACGGGGACGCGGCCTTTGTTGTCGGTCTTCAGGCCGACTTTATCGAGGCCGAGGCCTTCCGTGTACGGACGGCGGCCGATCGAGGAGAGGACGATGTCGGTTTCGATCGTCTCGCGTGCGCCGCCGGCGGCGGGTTCGATCGCGACCTGGAGAGCGCCGTTCTTGCGTTCGACGCCGACGACCTTCGATGAGAGTTTGAAGGTCATGCCTTGCTTGGTGAGGATGCGCTGAAAGTTCTTCGCGACTTCGCCGTCGAGGCCGGGGGTGATGCGGTCGAGGAATTCGACGACCGTCACTTGTGCGCCGAGGCGGCGCCAGACAGAGCCCATCTCCAAGCCGATATAGCCGCCGCCGATGACCAGCAGGCGCTTCGGTACGTCGGCCAGCGTGAGCGCGCCGGTCGAGGAGACGACGTCTTTCTCGTTCACCGTGACGCCGGGGAGTGGGGTCGGTTCGGAGCCCGTCGCAATGATGATCGCTTTGGCTTCGACGGTGCGTGTCGTGCCGTCCGTTTGCTGGATCTCGACTTTGTTGCCGCCGGCGAATTTGCCGGTGCCGTAGACGTGTTCGACCTTGTTCTTCTTGAACAGGAATTCGACGCCCTTGGTCAGGCCGTCCACGGTCTTGTCCTTGTGCGCCATCATCTGGCCGAGGTCGAAGGTGACGCCGTTTGTCTTGATGCCGAGCGCGGGGAAGTGGTTTTTGGATTCGTCGTAGAGTTCGGAAACGCGCAGCAACGCCTTCGACGGGATGCAGCCGATGTTGAGGCAGGTGCCGCCGAGCTTGCCGCGTTTTTCGATGCAGAGCGTGCGTTTGCCGAGTTGGCCCAGGCGGATCGCGGCGTTGTAGCCGCCGGGGCCGCCACCGATCACGACGGCATCGTAGAGGTCGCTCATTCCTTTGTCCTTCTCGCGCGATGGCGCGATGGAGATTTCGTTTTCATCACGAAGCCTCGACGTACTCGAAGGTTCACGAAGCAGAAGGATGGGCGCTTCGCGCCGAGTGTCCAGAGAGGCTTGGTGAAACTTTGTGTGCTTCGCGGCTTCGTGGTGAAAGGGAATTTCAACGCGCACAGACGTGCGCGGACTGGGTGGCCGGGTCAAGCCCGGCCATGACGACTTAATAGGTCAGAGTTCGAGGACCAGGCGCTCCGGCGCTTCGAGACATTCCTTCACCCGCACCAGGAACGTCACGGCTTCTTTGCCGTCGACGAGGCGGTGGTCGTAGGAGAGGGCTAGGTACATCATCGGGCGGATTTCGACTTTGCCGTCGATGGCGACCGGGCGTTGTTCGATTTTGTGCATCCCTAAGATGCCCGACTGGGGGACGTTGAGGATGGGGGTCGACATCAGGCTGCCGTACACGCCGCCGTTCGAGATCGTGAACGTGCCGCCTTGGAGTTCTTCGAGCTTCAGCTTGTTGTCGCGGGCGCGCAGGCCGAAGTCGTTCACTTTCTTTTC
>JAEUMM010000466.1 GCA_016792645.1 Alphaproteobacteria bacterium
CAGCAGATCCAGATAATCCTGCGCGCTCATCTTCCCGCCGACGTCGATGCGCGACAGCACGATCTGATCGTACCGCTCGCGCTTCTTCAGCAGACCCAGCCGCGTGTGAATCGCAAACGCCTCCGCGTTCGCGATCGTGCCGCGCGCCGTGATCTCCGGCATACGCTTGAGCGCCGGAATACTCACGCGCTCCACCCGCGCCCCCGCCGCACTCAACCGCGAAAGCGTCCGCTCGAACGCGCGCCCGACAACGTCATCGACGCCGTCCAGCACGAAATCCGTCGGCACGCCCAGGCGCAATCCGGCAACACCCAGCGGCGGATGCTTCGCCACCGGCGCATCCGCGATCAACGCATCGACCAGCGCACAGCACGAAACGGAATTTGCGAGCGGCCCAAACGAGTCCAACGTCTGCGACAGCGGAAACCCGCCCTCGCGCGTGATCCGGTCGCGCGTCGGCTTGAACCCGACGACGCCGCAAAACGCAGCCGGAATGCGCACCGACCCGCCGGTGTCCGTGCCCAGCCCCATCGCCGCCTGCCCCAGTGCCACGGAAACGCCCGCGCCCGAACTCGACCCGCCCGGCACGCGCGTCGCGTCATGCGGATTGGGACACGGCGGATAGTGCGGATTGACGCCAAGCCCGGTGAACGCGAACTCGCTCATATGCGTGCGCCCGACGATGACGGCCCCCGCCGCGCGCAGCCGCCCGATCACCGGCGCGTCGTGCAAGGCAGGCGCCGCATCGCGCAGCACGTCGGTACCCGCCGTCGTCACCTCGCCCGCAACGTCGAACAAATCCTTCACCGACACCGGCACCCCGGCCAGCGGCGACGCCACCACCCCCGCCTTGCGCAGCGTGTCGGAAGCGTTCGCCTCCGCGCGCGCCCGCTCCGCCGTCACCAGCGTGAACGCACTGCTGTGCTTCGCGATCGCCGAAAGCGCACTCTCCGTCAAAGCGCGGCTGGTGATTTTGCCCGCGGCCAAGTCGGCGGCAAGCGAAGAAATAGTCCGTCCGGTCAGTGTCATGGACCGCATTTGCCGCGATCCCGAAGCACCCGTCAACGACGCGCGCCGCGGTCCCTTGGCCGGCCGTCCTCGCGCGCGCGCATGGCCTGAAGCGCCCGCCCCTTCCAATGCGTGGCCTCGTGTGTTGGCGAGCGTCCAGCCGCCCGTGCCGGCGCAGCCTTGGCCGTGGGCGGCGATTGCGGCGCACGAACCGGCCGCCGCACCTGCGGAAGCGAAAGCTCCGCGATCCACGGCGCCACGTTGATCACGATCGGCCGCCGCGATTGCCGCGCGCCACGCGCCGCCGCCGACAAACACATCGCAAAATCCTGCGCGAAAGACTCGCGCGCTTGGAACAGCGGCGTGAACGGCAGCACGTTGATGTCCATCGCAAAACGCCGGTCGTCACGCAGGCGGTGCCCGTCAACCCCGCCGCGCCCCGCGACCACGGTATAAAGACGTGTCCCCGCCGGCACTTCGGCGCTCACCGGAATCAGACCACGCTCCACATAACCCCACCCGTCGGCGTCGCGAAACGAAACGCGGGTCACATGCCAAAGCCGCCGATAGGTCACCCCGTGCTCGTCAACGTCGACATGCAACAGCGGCGCGCCCGGCAAGACGACCAGCGCGAACCCAATCAGAAAAAGAACATAGCTCGCCGCGAACAGACTGACCGTCACCGCGCCCGCAAACGTCCACGTCAACGAAGGCTCGGCCAACACCGCCGCAACCTGCGGCCACTGCTCGGCCGCACCCAACGACACCGGCACCGTCAGCGCAGCCAACACCCCGCCCAGCGCGGTCAAACGCACGCGGCTCGGCCTGATCCGAAATGGCAACGTGACGTAAGACATGGGCCGCAAACGCGAGGGCTAGGAAGAGCGAGGGAGGTACCCTAGTTCCAAGTTCCTTGCACCTTCTTAACGCCGCCCCTGTGTCGACGCTCACGCCGCATCCACCTGAGCGAGTCTGAGCGTTGGCGCACCCTCAACCGTGGCGAGCGCGCTTGCGCGAACTCAGTCCGTCCCCGGCGGCCGCCCGTCCTTGCCGCTGAACCCGGGCGTCGGCAATGGCCGCGGCTTGTTCTCGCGCCGGCGCCCCTGCAGCTCTTCGTCGTCGACAGTGCCGTCGCCGTTCACGTCCGAGCGCTGGAACAGCGTCCGCCACTGCGACGCGAACTCGGAATAAATCAGCCGCCCGTCCGCGTTCCAGTCGAACACGGGCGACGACGACTTTTCGGTGCGAATGCGATCGTTCAAGGCCCGCATCTCGGCGACGTCCAGCGCCTCATCGCCGTTCACGTCTTCTTTCTTGAAGTCGGCGGCCAACACCTGCTCAAGCTCGGCGCGCGTCACGGCCCCGTCGCCGTTCGCGTCGAAGCGCACAAGCCCCAAGCTCTCCGGCGGCCGCTTCGCCCGCACGGGCTCGACCGTCGTCGCCGCTTCGCTGCCCGAACCAGGCGCGACCGCGCGTTTTGCCTTCGACGAGCCGAACGGATTGAGGCTCGAGCAACCCGCCAGAGCCCCCGCAACCGCCAGCGCCGCCGCAACCGCAACCCAACGCTTCATCGCTTCCCCCGAATATCGTTGCCCGGGAGTCTAGCCCAAACAGCCCCGCCGTCCCCAGCCCCAAATTCCCCCGCAAATCTGTCCGGACCGCCCTGAAGCGCCCTCACGCCGGCCTCCACCGAGCCAGTCGAGGCACCGAAACAACGCAAAAAAATGAGGGCGGGCCATGACAGCCCGCCCCCCAACTTCACCCAACCTGATGGATCAGTGCACGCGTTCGCCGTGTTGCGTGATGTCGAGGCCTTCGGCCTCTTCTTCCTCCGACACGCGCAGGCCGATCGTGAACTTCACGATCATCAGAATGATCGTCGTCACGAACGCGCAGTAGACGGCCGCATAGGCCAGGCCGATCGCCTGCGTCGTCACCTGGTCCGGATTGCCGTCGATGAGGCCCTTGCCCAAGCTGTTGATCGACGACAGCGCAAACACGCCCGTCAAGATCGCGCCCAAAGCGCCGCCGATGCCGTGGATGCCGAACGCGTCCAGCGAGTCGTCGTAGCCGAGAGCCGTCTTAAGCCACGTCGCGCCGATATAGCAGACGATGCCCGCCGCCAGCCCGATATACATCGCGCCGTCGATGCCGACGAAGCCTGCCGCCGGCGTGATCGCGACAAGACCCGCGACCGCGCCCGACAACATGCCCAGAACCTTCGGCTTCTTCGCCACGATCCACTCGACGAACATCCACGACAGCGCCGCAGCCGCGGTCGCGACTTGCGTGTTCGCCATCGCGACGCCGGCCAGATCGTTCGCCGCCACCGCCGAACCGGCGTTGAACCCGAACCAACCGACCCACAACAGCGAGGCGCCGATCAGCGCGTACATGAGGTTGTACGGCGCCATGTTCCCTTCGGCGTCCGGCTTGCGCGGCCCCAACACGATCGCGCAAACGAGGCCCGCGATACCGGCGTTCAAGTGAACGACCGTACCGCCCGCAAAGTCCAGCACGCCCATGGAGCCCAAGAAGCCGCCGCCCCAAACCCAATGCGCGACCGGCGCGTAAACGGCGATCAGCCACAGCGTCATGAACGCCAGCATCGCCGAGAACTTCATGCGGTCGGCGAACGCGCCGGTGATGAGCGCCGGCGTGATGATCGCGAACGTCATCTGGAACGTCATGAACACGGACTCGGGGATCGTGCTCGCAAGCGAGTGCGCCACGCCCGGCACCATGCCGTGCAGCATGATGCGGTCGAGCCCGCCGATATAGGCTTGGTTCGGCCCGCCGTTCGTGAACGCCAGCGAATAGCCGATGACCGCCCACACGATGGTCACCACCGCGGTGATCGCGAAGCTTTGCGCCGCGGTCGCCAGGATATTCTTCTTACGCACCATGCCCGAGTAGAACAGCGCGAGGCCCGGGATCGTCATCAACAACACCAGCGCCGTCGACGTGAGCAACCACGCCGTGTCGCCCGTGTTGAGATTCAACGCCACCGCATGCGCCGACAGCGGCGGCCCCGCCGGTGCGGCGGCGGCGGCAGGCGCTGCGGCGTCTTGCGCAAACGCCGCCCCCGCCGTCACGAGCAACGCGGTCCCCGCCGCGATGCTCCGCTTGAGATACGTACTGACTTCCATCTGAAGTGCCCCTCTTCGCTTTAAAATTAGACTCGTCCGAACCGTGCGCCCCGCTGCCCATGGCGTGGGATAGGCCGAACCGCCGCCATCGCCCGCACGGCGGGACGCACGGCGCTCACGGCCTTCTTCGGATTGTGGCTCATCTGGCGCAGCTGCAGACGCTCCGCCGCGTCGATCGCCGGCGCACGCGCGGCGATCGCCGAAGGCGCCGCCCGCCGCATCGACGCAAACACGCGCGTCGACGCCGATTTTTGCGACATCGTACGCGGCGCTTGGCGCCAGGAAGTCATGAAGAACGCGCCCGCTCCGGCCGCGCCCAGCGTGGTCAGCACGACGACGTTGGGCGCAACGGTATCCGAGCGCGCGACGATGGCCGAATACGCCGCTTTGGCGGGCGCGGCCAGGAAGTCGCCGTAGACGAAGGAGGCAACCACGAACAGAGTAAACCCGACGGAAAGAACGCGCGCGACCGGCACGAAAAGCCCTTTGCTCGCGCGCAGAAAATCAAGGGACAGCAGCAGAAGAAACGAGCCGATCAGCGCCGTCCCCGCGCCGGCCTCGGTGATCATCGCCGCCAACGCCTGCAAGGTCAGCCAATACGGCGCCGTCAGATCAGCCAGCCCGTCGAGCAGCCACACAATCACACTCATGTCCCCAGTCCCCGTGTTCTGATTGCTGCAAATGCTAACGGAGGGAACAGTTCTGCAAAGCGCTAAAACCTTATCGAAAACGCACGCTCACAGATTGCAGTTTGATGATGCACGGCGGTGACATCAGTTGCACGAAAGCAAAGCAAACCGCTGCTCAAGCTTTGCGCTCACCGCCCAACTTCCGCGCAGCGCCGCACGAGCGCGCGATCCGCGCAACAAATGTTCGCCGCTTCCGCACCTCGCACGGCGTGCGCCCGCCCCGATCGAGTTCCGGCGACACAATTCGCCCGCTATGCGTTGATTTTCCGCCGCAAAATCTTGCCAGGCGCTCGCCGGAACGATGTCCCGGCTTGCGCGTTTCCTTCACTGACGAGCGGGGTTTCCTCGACCGAAAGAGAAGGCGTGTCCCATGCCATTCGTTCTGACGCCATTACCTTACGCAAAGAACGCGCTCGAGCCGGTGATCTCGGAACGCACGATGTCGTTCCACTACGACAAGCATCACCGCGGCTACGTCGACAAACTGAACAAGCTCACCGCAACGACGCCCTTCGCGCTGGCGGCGCTAGAAGACGTCATCGTCCGCACATGGAGCAAGCCCGACCACACGAAGATCTTCAACAACGCCGCCCAAGTCTGGAACCACGATTTCTTCTGGCGCTCGATGACGCCCGGCGGCGGCCATGCCGCCCTGGGCGGCACGCTGCAGAAACGCATCGAGACCGACTTCGGCAGTTACGAAAGTTTCGAAGAAAGCTTCATCGCCGGCGCCGTCGATCACTTCGGCAGCGGCTATGCCTGGCTCGTCGAAGAGGCCGGCCGGCTCAGCATCGTCGCCACCCAAGACGCGATCCCGCCCATCGTGCTCGGCCTGCGCCCGCTTCTCGCCTGCGATCTATGGGAACACGCCTACTATCTCGACCATCAAAACGATCGCGAGAAATTCGTGCGCGGATTCCTCGACAAGCTGGCCAACTGGAGCTACGCGCAAGAGCAACTCTCCGCCAAGCACGCGGCGCCGCCGTCGCAACATCCCGAAGCCCGTCTCTAACGCGAGTGGTCTAAAGGCCAGCGCGTGATCAGCGCGATCGCCGTCTCTTCGCGGCTGCGAAACCGGCGGCGATCGATTGCAGAATGGTCAACGGCCGCTGGCCGTAAACGGTGAACGCGTAAACGATATCGAGCTGCCCGGCCACGAAGCCGCCGGTGAAACCGCAACCACCGCGCGCACGCCCGCCCATCGCCCTATCTCCGGTTTCTTCACCAGACTGCACGGCAAGTGACGAGCGCGCACAGATAGTCCGCGCGCTGGCACGCACATGTGATAAGTTTGCGCTCATGATGGTGCGTGAAAAGACTCAGGTTTTCGTCCTGTTGCTGGCGATCGTCGCGCTGCTGTTTGCGATCGCGCAAATCTACACCGCGCAGCTGGCGGCCGCCCCGCACAATCTCGAAGGCAACATCGCGACCGAAGGCGGTCCGACGGCGAACACGCCCTCGCCTTAGTATCCCGCGGCGCTCATCGCCAAGCGCAACACGCCCGCCACCAGCGACAGCGCAACAACGCCCGCGACCCACAGGCCGAAGAACCACACCAGCGCGCGCGCGTTCTCTCGCATCAGTGATACCCCTCGTCGCGCACTTTCCCGCGAAACACCCAATAGGCGTAACCGGTGTAAATCAGAATGATCGGGATCATCACGCCCGCGCCCACCAGCATGAACAGCTGGCTCGACTCCGGCGCCGCCGCCTGCCAGATCGTGATCGTGTCCGGCACGATGTAGGGATAAAGACTGATCCCAAGCCCCGCGAACGTCAGCACGAACAGCGCCAGCGACAACAGAAACGGTGCAACCTCTCGCCCCTTGTGCAGCGTCCAGAACAAGGCGCCCGCCGTCACCGCCACCAGCGCCGGCACCGGCGCCGTCAACGCGATCTGCGGCCAAGCGAACCACCGCGCATAGTATTCCGCCTGCAAGAAGGGCGTCGCCAAACTCACCGCACCGATCGCAATAAGCGTGAGCGTCGCGACCCACGGCGCAATCAGCCGCGCCTTCGCCTGCAGCGCGCCTTCGGTCTTCATGTTGAGCCACGTCGCGCCCAGCAACGCATAAGCGACGACGACGGATGCGCCCGTCAAAAGGCTGAACCCGGACAGCCAGTCCCACCACCCGCCGGCATAGGCGCGCCCCTCGACCGCAACGCCTTGCAGGATCGCGCCGAGGATCACGCCTTGCGAAAACGCCGCCAGCAACGACCCGCCGAAGAACGCAACATCCCACGCGGGTTTCGCACGCACCGTGCGCCAGCGAAATTCGAACGCCACCCCGCGAAACACCAGCCCCAAAAGCATCGCGATCAACGGCGTGTAAACCGCCGGCATCAATATCGCGTAGGCCAAGGGAAACGCCGCGAACAAACCGCCGCCGCCCAAGATCAGCCACGTCTCGTTCCCGTCCCACACGGGTGCAATCGAATTCATCGCCTTGTCGCGATCGGCGCCTTTGTCCAAAGCGGGAAACAGAATGCCGACGCCGAGGTCGAACCCGTCCATCACCACATAGGCCAGAACCGCAAACGCCAACAGACAAGCCCACACGAACGCCAGATCCATCGCGCGTCACTCCGCCTTCGGGATGGTGCGGTCGGGCTCGACCGCGGGCGCCGGCGTGATGCCGGCCGTGCGCAGCGGCGCCGCTTCAAGTCCGGGCTCGTCCACCTTCGGCGCATGCGACATCAATCGCAGCAGATAAAACGCCCCCGCGCCGAACACCGCGAAATACACAATCACGAATGCCGTGAGCGATCCGACAAGCGCGGGCGCCGCCAACGGCGACGCCGACTCCGTCGTGCGCAACAAGCCGTAGACGGTGAACGGCTGCCGCCCGACCTCCGTCGTGATCCATCCGCACAGCACGGCGACAAACCCCGCCGGCCCCATCCCCAGCGCAAACCAGTGCAGCCACGTCCACTCGTAAAGCCGCCCGCGCATCCGCGCCACGAACGCGACGCCGCCCAACAAAATCATGAGAAGCCCAAGCCCCACCATGATGCGGAACGACCAGAACACGATCGCAACCGGCGGCCAGTCTTCCTTCGCGATGGTGTCCAACCCGTCCAGCGGCGCATTCGGATCGTGCTTCAACAGCAGCGACCCCACCTTGGGAATCTCGATCGCCCAATGCACCTTCGCGTCGTCTTGATCGGGAAAGCCGAACAGCACGAACGGCGCGCCTTCGGGATGGCTCTCGAAATGCCCCTCCATCGCCATGACCTTCGCCGGCTGATGCGCCAGCGTGTTGAGCCCGTGCTGATCGCCGGCAAACAGCTGCACCGGCGCCGCCACCGCGATCATCCCCATCGCCATCGCAAACATCGTGCGGGCCTGCGCGTTCGCGCGATCCTTCATGATGTGCCAAGCGCCCGTCGCGCCCACGACCAGCGCCGTCGTCAGATACGCCGCGATCACCATATGAACCAGGCGATAGGGAAACGACGGATTGAAGATGATGGCGAGCCAATCGTCGGGCACGAACTGCCCTGCGTCGTTGACGCCATAGCCCGCCGGCGTCTGCATCCAACTGTTCGCCGACAAAATCCAAAACGCCGACAGCAACGTGCCGAACGCCACCGCCAGCGTCGCCACGAAATGCAACCGCTTGCCCACGCGCTCAAGCCCGAACAGCATCACGCCCAGAAAGCCGGCCTCAAGAAAGAACGCCGTCAAAACCTCGTAGGCCATCAGCGGCCCAAGCACCGGCCCCGTCTTGTCCGAGAACACCGACCAGTTCGACCCGAACTGGTACGCCATCACGATCCCGGACACGACGCCCATGGCGAACGCGACCGCGAAGACCTTCAGCCAATACTTGAACAGACTGAGATAAAGCGCCCGCCCGGTCCAAAGCCACAGCCCTTCCAGCACCGCGAGATAACTCGCGAGTCCGATCGTGAACGCCGGAAACACGATGTGAAACACCATCGTGAACGCGAACTGCACGCGCGCAAGCAACAGAGCGTCGTCCATAGCCGGACCTTAAGAGCGCGAAAGCAAGCCGCCCCAACCCACCAAATCGCCGCCGCCAAGACCATTGCGCAAAACGCAGCGCGACCCCACGCCGCAACGCAACCTTGTCATCCCGAAGGTGCCGCAACACCCTTGTCGTCCCGGAAGTTAGGTGAGCGCGCTGCGCCAGCAACGCTCCTGCGAGCCTTACTGTCCGGGATGACGGCGAAGCTCATAGACCATCGCCACCGCGCTCGCCGGACACGCGCCTCGAAATTCCTCCGACGCGCGCACGGCCTCCGGCACGTCCTCGCGCGCCACCACGACAAACCCGCGCCGCGCAAAGTACGCCTCCGCCGTCGTCGTCAGCAGCGCGAGACGCCGCACACCGCGCGCCTCCAGCGATGCCACCAATCGCGAGACCAACTGATCCGCAATGCCACGCCCCCGCCGTTCGTCGCGCACGGCCAGCGACCGCAACAACGCCGCATCGCCATAGACCTCTGCGCCAACGCAGCCGGAAATCGCATCGCCTTCCGCCGCCACGACGAACGCGCCGAGATGCGCCCGTGCGCCGGCGACCGGCAGATCGCACGCCAGAAGCAGGCGTTCGATCGCTTCCCAATCCTCGTCCACGGCAGGCCGGAAGTTCAACATTGCCCAACTCTCACACGCGCCGCCGCAAAGGACCACGGGCTCAAACGCAACCCCCTATTGACATCCGCACAACGTTTCCATATTTATGGAATTATGGAAGCGCAACAAATCATCAAAGCCCTGGAGGCTCTGGCCCAGGAATCCCGCCTCGCCGCGTTTCGTGCGCTGGTAAAGGCGGGCCCGCCCGGCCTCACCCCCTCGGTCTTGAGCGACAAGCTCGACCTCCCCGCCCCGACGCTGTCGTTCCACTTGGCGCAGCTGCGCCACGCGGGCCTCGTCAACGTGACGCGCGACGGCCGCTCGCTCATCTATGTCGCCAACTACGACGCCATGAGCGGCGTCATCGGCTTCCTCACCGAAAACTGCTGCGCCGACGCCGGCTGCGCACCCGCGTCGTGCAGACCATCGAAAGAGAAGAATGAAACACGTGCACGTCGCCGCGCCTGACCTCCAACAGTGATGCCGATGCCAAATACGCAAACGCTGGATCTCGAACGCACGTCCGCAGCCGACTTGGCGCAGCGCTTCAACCGTCAGTGCCAATGCGCAACCTTGGATGAAGCCTCGCTCGACGCCGCGCTGCGCGAGGAGTCCGGCGATCCCACCTTTCACGCGCAGCTTCTCGAAACGCGCCCGCACCTCTTTGCCAAATCGCCGGTCTTCCTGCCGCAAGCCGACCTCGCCGCGATGCAAAGGATCGTCCGCGCCATCGAAGAGGTCGCCACCCTCCCCGGCTATCGTGCAAGTATTGCAACGTGGATGCCGGACATCGCCAAGGCGGAAAAAGGTCCGCGCGGCGCATTCATGGGCTACGACTTTCACTTGAGCCCGGAAGGACCGAAGCTCATCGAGATCAACACCAACGCCGGCGGCGCGTTCCTGAGCGCGTTCCTCGCCCGCGCGCAAATCGCCTGCTGCCGCGAGGTTGAGAACGGTCTCGCCGGCGCGCCGATCGCAGCCTTCGACGACGCCGTGCTCGGCATGTTCGAATCCGAGTGGCTCGCGCAACGGCCCGGCCGCAAACTGCGCCGCATCGCCATCGTCGACGACAATCCGCATGCGCAATTCCTCTACCCCGAATTCGTACTGGCCCAGCGCCTCTTCGAGCGCAGTGGCATCGACGCCGTCATCGTCGACCCACGCGACCTGCATTACGGCGCCGGCATCCTTTGGGCGGACGGCGAACCCGTCGATCTCGTCTACAACCGCCTCGTCGATTTTGCCTTGCATGAGCCCGCGCATCGCGCGCTTCGCGACGCCTATCTCGACGGCGCGGTCGTCGTGACGCCAAACCCACGCAACCACGCCCTCTTCGCCGACAAGCGCAACCTCACGATCCTCTCCGACACGGCGGCGCTGCGCGGCGCGGGCGCGACCGATGAAGCGATCACGACGCTC
>JAEUMM010000490.1 GCA_016792645.1 Alphaproteobacteria bacterium
AAGTCGCGCGCTCCAGCGTCCAAACGTGGGAGTGCGATCAGATGGGCCACATGAACGTCCAGTTCTACGTAGAGAAAGCGGACGAAGGCCTCGCTGCGCTCGCCGCTGCACTGGGCCTCAGCGCCCGCGCCCAACGCAGCAACTTCGCGGCCCTCACGCCGCGCGAACACCACATCCGCTTCCACCGTGAACTGCGCCCCGGCGCGCCATTCGTCGTCAAAGGCGGCGTGATCGACACCAAGCCCGAAGGCCTCATCGCCTACGAAGAAATGCAGAACGCCGCGAACGGCGCCATCGCCGCAACCTTCGTGACGCGTGCCGAATGGTGCGAAGTCGAAACGCGTGGCGGCCTGCCGTTGCCGGTGAGTGCGATCGCGAAAGCCGCCCCGCTCACCATAACGCTGCCGCCCCACGGCGCGCCGCGCGGCCTCGACATGGCCCCGCAACGCCCGGCGCCGAATCTGAAAGAGGCTGAAGATCTCGGCATGGTCTCGACCTTCCGCGGCACGGTCTTGCGCGAACATTGCGACGCGACCGGCTATCTCACCATGCGCCACTACATGGGCCGCGTGTCCGACGGCATTCCGAACCTGATCGCACAAACCCGCGGCGAAGACCGCTCGACCAGCCGCATCGGCGGCGCCGCGCTGGAGTATCGCTTCGTTTACCGCACGCCGGCCCGCGAAGGCGACTTGCTGGTCCTGAAAAGCGGCCTCAAATCTATCACCGGCAAAACCTACACCTGGTGCCACTGGCTGTTCGACGGCGAGTCCGGCGAAAACATCGCAACAGCCGAAGCGATCGCGATCTCGATGGACCTCGTCGAACGCAAAGCAATCGAAATCCCACCCGACATGCGCGCAAACCTCGAACGCCTGGTAATCCCAGGCCTATCTGTTTAGAGGCAAGTCAAACATTCGCGCGGCGGTTCGCGATATCGGCGACCGCGCGAATTTCGTGGCGAACGAGTTCGGGGAATTCCATCGGCAGGAAGTGGCTGGCGTCGCCCACGCGCACGACGGTGATGTCCGGCCGGATCTTGAGCAGCGCCTCGATCACCGGCTCGGAACAGGTCGACCGCTTCGCGCCGACGATCAAGGTCGTCGGGCAGCGCAAGTTGCCAAGCTCTTCCCAAACGTCGAGCGGACCGGCGCTATAGTTCGCGGCCTCCCATCCCGGCGTACAGGCAAGCCGCACTTGGCCATCCTCGAGATAGTCCACGGTGCCGCCCTCGACATAGTCGCGCACCACGGCTTCGGGCCACGTGCGAAACGCGCCTTTGCCGCGATAGGCTTCGAACATCGCCTCCGGCGACGGCCAAATGCTCCGCCGGCGCTTGGCCTGCGCCACCATCGGGAACATCCGGTCGCCCAGACCCAACGCGCGCGTGATCCGCAGCCAGCGCAGGTCGCGCTGCGGCACGATCACCGGCTCGATCAGCACCAGCCCCGTCGCCCAATCGGGCCGCGCCAGCGCCGCCATCAAGCTCACCGTCGCACCCATCGAGTGCCCGACCAAAATCTTCGGCCGTCCATCAATCTCCTGCAGCATCCGCAAGATGTCGTCGCGATAGATCATCCACGACGTCATGCCCTTTGGGTTCGCGGCCAGCGTCGTCTTCCCGTGCCCGCGCAGATCGGCCGCATAAAGCCGCAGCTCATCGGCGAGCCCGGCAAGCAACGTCCGATAGGTCAGCGCGTTGAACCCGTTCGCGTGCGAGAACAAAAGCGACGCCGCGCGCGGATCGGCCTTCTCCCACGTCAGGATCGACGTCTCGCCGTCCCACGTCTTAAGCGACCGCCGCTCAGGCCAATGCACGGTCTCGCGCGGCGCGTCGGTCGCATCGACCGCCACGCGCTTCGCGAAATGCGACGCATGATCCTGAATCAGTTGCATGGCGCGCAGTGTGCCAGCCCCGCGCGACTGAACAAAGACACAAAGGCCGCACGCAATCGCTCGCGCGCGGCCTTTGAACGCCGTTCAAAAATTCAAACGAAAATCAGTCTTTCGCGCGCGTCATGGCGAGCGACGCCTGACGCCCGATCGCGCCATTCGTAATGCGCGTGAACGCCAGCGCCATCTGATCCGCGCCTTTCAGCGTGCGGTCATAAACGGTCACATCCCACTGCCCGTCATCGCCGATGACAAGCTGCGAGATCGACAGCGTGTCGCCCGACAGACGCGCCCACGTCGTCTTCTTGCCATCGAGCGCATAGCCCGACTTCAGATCGACGAAGAGCCCGGCGCTCTTACCGCGCTTGAACGTCAAGTACGACGTTTTCACCTTCGACTTCGACATGTCGGCGACGTCCGACGACATCGTCGTCCAGCTGATCTTGAACCCGTCGGCCGCCTTCTCGATGATCACTTCGGAGTCGCGCGCCTGTGTGGCGACGGGCTTCGCGACGCCTTGCGTCGCCTGCCCGGTGCCGATCCAGCGGCCGTAGAAGTCGTCGATCTTGCGGTCTGCGGCCTGAACCGCCGATGCCAGCGACAGCGCGACAAAGCCAAGCGCCAATGCGATGCGCATGAATGAATATCCCTGAGTGAGTTTGGCCGCCCCGAGCCACGAACGGGGCCCATCAAATCACGGGGGCCCCGTCTCCTGCAACGGCTGAGACGCCTAGTTAACTTTCGCCGGCCCCTTGAGCAGGCTGAGCTTGATCGCGCGCACAATCCGGCTGTTTTCAAAGCGGGTAAAGCGCACGTCCATGCCCTTCTCGGTCAACGTCCGGTCGTATTGGACCACATAGTAATTCCCGTCTGGGGCGACTGAGATCTGCACCATGCTCAGCGTATCGCCATTGATGACAGCCCACGCCGTGTCTGCGCCGAGGTTTAGATCACCGGAAGTAACGTCGCGAAACAGCGTCGGCTTGTCCGTGGCGCGGAAGGTCTGCACGTACGTCTTGGTGTCGGCCTCCTTCGGCAGTTCGTCGCCTTCGAGCTTCAGTGTCGACCATTCGATCGAAAACCCGCCTTC
>JAEUMM010000494.1 GCA_016792645.1 Alphaproteobacteria bacterium
GGCGGCGTCGATGGCGATGGCTTCGACGATGAGCGTGCGGCCTTGGTCCCAGAAGCCGAAGCGGGCGCGGTGGACTTCGGCGAAGCGGGTTTCGATTTCGGTGAGCGTACCGAACGGGACAGCTAGCGCGGTGTCGGTGCCTTGGTAGCGTAGGTGGAGTGTGACGTGTGTCGTAATCGCTCCGCGCGCGATACCTTGGGTCTCGACTTCTGCGGTTGCGGCTTTCGATAATTTCTCGGCGGTCGCTTGCAATGCCGGCATTGCCTTTGCGTCGAGCGGTTGTTCGACGGCCTGCTCGCGGCGAGCTTGGATTTGCGCAAAGCCCATGCCGAAGGCGGAGAGCACGCCGGCGAGTGGGTGGATCATGATGGTGCGCATGCTGAGCGCGTCGGCGACGCGGCAGGCGAGTTGGGCGCCGGCCCCGCCGAAGCATTGCAATGCGTATTCGCTGACGTCGGCGCCTTGGGCGATGGAGATGCGCTTGATCGCTTCGGCCATGTTGGCGACGGCGATTTTCAGGAATCCGTCGGCGGTTTCGTGCGGTGTCGTTTTCAGTTCGCGCGCGAGGTGTTCGAAATTTTGCGCGACGATGTTGGCGTCCATCGGCTGATCTGCCTTGGGGCCGAACACGTGGGGGAAGAATTCCGGATGGACGCGGCCGGTCATGACGTTGGCGTCGGTCACCGTCAGCGGGCCGCCTTTGCGGTAGCAGGCGGGGCCGGGGTTGGCGCCGGCGCTTTCGGGGCCGACGCGCATGCGGGCGTTTTCGTAGAAGAGGATGGAGCCGCCGCCGGCCGCCACGGTGTGAACCGCAAGCATCGGTGCGCGCAGGCGGATGCCGTTCAGTTCGTTTTCGAAGATGCGCTCATAGACGCCGTCGAAGCGTGAGACGTCGGTCGACGTGCCGCCCATGTCGAAGCCGATGACTTTGGTGAATCCTGCGGCCTTTGCGGTTTCGGCCATACCGATGACGCCGCCCGCGGGTCCTGAGAGCAATGCGTCTTTGCCGGAGAAGTGATCGGCGTCGGCGAGCGCGCCGCTGGAGCGCATGAAGCGTAGGCGGCCATCGCGCGCGGCCGCGCCGAGAGGGCCTGCGACCTTCTCCACATATTTGCGCAGGACCGGCGAAAGGTAGGCGTCGGCGACCGTCGTATGGCCGCGGCTGACGAATTTCATCAGCGGACTGACTTCGTGGCTGACCGAGACTTGGGCGAAGCCGAGTTTGCGCGCGATGTCGGCCACCGCCTTTTCGTGCGTGGTGTGGCGGTAGCCGTGCATGAAGACGATGGCGCAGCTGTCGTAGCCGTCGGCGTGCGCTTTCTTGAGGTCGCGTTCGACGGCGGCGATGTCGGGCGCGGTCAGGACTTTGCCTTCGGCGTCGATGCGTTCGTCGACCTCGACGACGCCGTCATAGAGCGGGGCGGCGCGTTCGATCTTGCGGACGAAGAGTTTTGGCCGGTGTTGATAGCCGATGCGCAGTTGGTCTTTCAGGCCGCGCGTGGTGACCAAGACCGTGCGCGCGCCTTTGCGTTCGAGGAGCGCGTTGGTCGCGACCGTGGTTCCCATCTGAACCGCGGCGATCTGGGCCTCTGGGATCGCGGCACCTTGCGTCAGACCGAGCAAGCGCCTTATTCCTTCGATCGCGGCGTCGGCGTAGTGTTCGGCGCTTTCGGACAGAAGTTTTGTCGCGTGAATTTGGCCATCAGGTCCAAGCGCGACGAGGTCGGTGAACGTGCCGCCTCGGTCGATCCACACATGCCAGCGGCCGGCGCGCGTCATATCTTCGCCTCAATCACTGCCGATGTAGTTGGAACGTAGGGCTGAAAAAGCATGTCGATCTGGGGTAAGATTGCGGGCGCGGCTGCCGGGCTGGCGCTGGGCGGACCGTTGGGCGCGTTGCTCGGCGCGATCGCCGGGCACATGTTTCTCGACCGCGAGACGCGTCGCGACGTCGAACGCGCGCCGCAATACCGCGAAGAGCGCGTCGCTCGCGACGACCGCGGCATGCGCGACCGTGACGAGGTCGCTTTCACCATCGGCGTGATTGCGCTGGCCGCGAAGCTCGCCAAGGCGGACGGCGCGGTTACGCGCGATGAGGTCGACGTCTTCAAGCGGGTGTTTCCGGTACCGCGGGAGCAGGAAGCCAATGTGGGGCATTTGTTCAATCTCGCCAAGCAGGACGTTTCCGGGTTCGACTCGTACGCGCAGCAGCTGGCCGGATTGTTCCGCAGCCGGCCGGGCGTGCTTGAGGATTTGCTCGACAGTTTGTTTTTGATCGCGAAGGCGGATGACCGTCTGCATCCGGGGGAGCTCGAATATTTGCGGCATGTGTCGCAGATCTTCGGATTCTCCGAAGGCGAGTTTCAGCGTATTCGCGCGTCGCATTTTGGCCCCGATCACGAAGACCCTTACGTCATCTTGGGCGTCGAGCGGTCGATCTCGGATGAGGATTTGAAGAAGGCGTATCATCGGCTTGTGCGCGAGAACCATCCGGACAGCATGATCGCGCGCGGTGTGCCGGAGGAGTTCGTGAAGCTTGCGAACGAGAAGGTGGCCGCGATCAACGGCGCCTATGACATTGTCAAGAAGCAGCGCGGGATTGTCGGATGATTCCGGTCGGTGAGGAATCGCCGGCGGCGATGACGCTGGGCAAGCGGGTGATCGAGAGCGACGCCGAGCGCGGGTATGTGAAGGCGTCGTTCGTCGCGGGCGACAACTTCATCAATCGCGGCGGGCGCGTGTTCGGCGGGTTTTTGTCGGCGATGCTCGATGCGCTGTGCGGACATGCGACGCGGCTGACGCATCGCGAGGCGAACACGCCTCAGGTGACGCTGGAGCTGAAGACGTCGTTTGTCGGGCGCGCGGATAAGGGCACGTTCGTCGGCGAGGGGTGGGTGCGGCATCGGGGCAAGTCGATTGCGTTCGCCGAGGCTGAGTTGCGTAATGAGGCTGGCGATGTTGTCGCGCGTGGGAGTGCGACGCTCAAGGTTGGGAAGTAGTACCTACATTTTCTCTGTCA
>JAEUMM010000016.1 GCA_016792645.1 Alphaproteobacteria bacterium
ACAAAGGCGGCTTCCAAGCCATCGTCGCCATCGCGGACGTTTCATACTACGTGCGACCCGGCTCGGTGCTTGACCGCGAAGCGTTGAAGCGCGGCAACTCCGCCTACTTCCCCGACCGCGTCGTGCCGATGCTGCCCGAACATCTGTCGGCGGATCTCTGCTCGCTGAAGGAAAAGGTCGACCGCGCGATCATCGCCTGCCACCTAACCATCGACGCCGGCGGCCGCGTGAAGAAGCACCGCTTCGAACGCGCGCTCATGCGCTCCGCCGCGCGCCTCTCCTACAACGAGGTGCAAGACGCGCTCGACGGCAGGCCGAACGACAAAACCGGCCCGCTGGTCGAGCCAATCCTGAAACCGCTCGAAGCGTGCTACCGCGCACTCACCAAGGCGCGCGACAAGCGCAGCCCCATCGACCTCGACCTGCCCGAACACAAGATCGAACTCGACGACCAAGGCCGCGTCAAAAGCATCGGCGTGCGCGAACGCTACGACGCCCACCGCCTGATCGAAGAATTCATGATCCAGGCCAACGTCGCCGCCGCCGAAGCGCTGGAAGAAAAGCGCACCCCGCTCGTCTTCCGCATCCACGCGCCGCCGTCAGACGAAAAGCTAGCCGCGCTCAGCGACTTCCTCGACTCGATGAAGATCAATCTGCCGAAGAACCAAACGGTGACGACGACGATGCTGAACCGCATCCTCGCCGCCGCCCGCAACACGCCCAACGCCGATCTGATCAACGTCATCATGCTGCGCTCGCAGAGTCAGGCCGAATACAGCCCGAACAACATCGGCCACTTCGGCTTGGCGCTCCGCCGTTACGCGCATTTCACCTCACCGATCCGCCGCTACGCCGACCTGATCGTCCACCGCTCCCTGGTGCGCGCGTTCAAGCTCGGCCAAGGCGGCCTGACCGACAGCGAGATCGATCACCTCGAACGCGACGCGCAAGACATCTCCGCCGCCGAACGCCGCGCGATGGCTGCCGAACGCGACTCGACCGATCGCTACATCGCCGCCTTCATGTCCGACCGCGTCAGCGCAGAGTTCGACGGCAAGATCTCCGGCGTCACCCGCTTCGGCCTCTTCATCCGCCTCGCCGAAACCGGCGCCGACGGTTTAGTGCCCGTGCGCACCCTGGGCCGCGAATTCTTCAACCACGACGAACGCACCCACGCCCTCATCGGCGAAAAGTCCGGCCTCACATACCGCCTAGGCGACAAGGTGCGCGTGCGCCTCGAAGAAGCAACGCCCCTCACCGGCGGCCTCCGCTTCGAACTCCTCGAAGGCGGTAAACCCGGCACACCGATGCGTGGACAAGCGCCACGCAAAGACGTGAAGCAAGGCTTCAAACGCGGCCGCAACCGCCGCCGCTAATACGGTGACAGCGAAGCGATCGCCGCCTAACAGCGCTGTCACAATCAGAGTCACAGCGCCGCATCCGTAAACAAACCCTTGCATCACGGTTCCTGAACCATTACATGCCACCGTCCTTACGACGCGTAACGCACGTGCCGCTGGCCCTAGGTTGGTTTATGCAACGACGGAAGCGTCCTTTTTGATCACGCCGGTGAAATGCCGGGTCTTAAAGGGTGTTGACGATGCTGACCGAACGGGGCGTGAAAGCCCGCAAGCGTCATTTTGATTCCGACATCGCCGACGACCGTCCGCAACGCGCGCACACGCGCCTGCGCGAAGTCGCGCGCAAGGCAGATCTCCCGGCGGAACGCGGCGGCCTGCCCCCGCGCATCGCGCGCTATTTGGCGACGGCGTCGAACCTGCCCTCGCCCTGTCTAATCGTCGACGTCGACATGGTCGAGCACAACTACGCCGACCTCGTTCGCGCGATCCCCGAAGCCCACGTCTTCTACGCCGTCAAAGCGAACCCCGCCGATGAAGTGATCGCGCGCCTGGCCAAACTCGGCGCCAACTTCGACACCGCCAGCATCGGCGAAATCGACCTGGCCTTAGCCCACGGCGTGGCACCGGAACGCCTCTCCTTCGGCAACACGATCAAGAAGCAGCGCGACATCGCCGCCGCCTACGACCGCGGCGTGCGCCTCTTCGCCTTCGACAGCGAAGCGGAACTCGTGAAGCTCGCCGAAAGCGCGCCGGGCGCGAAAGTCTTCTGCCGCATCCTCGTCGACTGCGCCGGCGCCGAATGGCCGCTCTCGCGCAAATTCGGCTGCGAGATCCCGATGGCCGCCGACCTGCTCGTGCGCGCCAACGAACTCGGCCTCGACGCCTACGGCATCTCCTTCCAC
>JAEUMM010000088.1 GCA_016792645.1 Alphaproteobacteria bacterium
AAGCACTGGATCTTGTTGAAGTATTGCGCGGCCTTGATCGGCGTGACGTTGAACGTCGCGGTGCCGACGACGGGAACGCTGGACGTGTTGTGCGCGCGGTAGTGGGCGACGGTGTTCTCGCCCAGGCGGACCTTCATCGACACGCGCTCAGGGCCGAACTCCCACGGGAGGCCCTGCCCCACGTTGGCGTCGAAGCGCACCTCCATCGTTTCGGCGGAGACGGTGTCAGACGCGGCGACGGCAATGCGCGGCGTGCCGGCGAAGCCCGTGACCTGGCAGAAGATGCGGTAGAGCGGCACCGACGCATACGACAAGCCGATCATGCCGACGACGACGCCGACGCACATTGCCAGGACTTTGTCGTTGGGTTTCATCTCAGAGCGGTCTGTTCATGATATTGGCGCCGAGTTTCACGACCGTCACCACGTAGACCAGCAGCACAAAAGCGGCGAGCACGGCGGCGATCGCCCAGTTGCGCTGCTTCTGCTTTTTCTTTTCTTCCGGTGTCAGTTCCATAGACGACATCCTCTACACTGCTCCCGGCGCAAGACCGATCAACGCTTCGGTGGCGAGCGCCGTGAAGAGCGCGAACAGGTAGAAGATCGAGAAGGCGAAGACGCGGAGCGCTGTCACGCGCTCGCGGTCGGCGGGCGCGAACCACAACATCACCGTGGCGGCGATGAAGCCGACGCTGCCGAGTGCGGCCGTTGCGCCGTAGACTGGGCCTGCGAGGTTCAGCGCGTAAGGCGCCATGGCGGCGGCGGTCAGCAGCAGCGTGTAGACGACGATTTGGTTGCGGGTGGCGCGCGAGCCCTTCACGACGGGCAGCATCGGCACCTTGGCGCGGGCGTAGTCTTCGTTGCCGGCGAGGGCGAGGGCCCAAAAATGCGGCGGCGTCCAAAGGAAGATGATGAGGAAGAGCAGCCAAGGGAGCGTGTCGAACGCGTTGCCGGTCACGGCGGCCCAGCCGATCACCGGCGGCAGCGCGCCGGCTGCGCCGCCGATGACGATGTTCTGCACGGTCAGGCGCTTGAGCCACATCGTGTAGACGAAGACGTAGAAGGCGATCGTCGCGGCAAGAAGCACTGCGGCCGTGAGGTTGACGATGAACACCATGGCGAAGACGCTGAAGGCGGCGAGCGTGCCGCCGAACTCAAGCGCTTCTTGGCGGCCGATGCGGCCCGACGGCACGGGACGGGTGCGTGTGCGAACCATGATCGCGTCGATGTCGGCGTCGTACCATTGATTGAGTGCGCCGGCCGCGCCCGCGCCGACCGCGATGCAGAGCAACGCTGCTGCGGCGAGAACCGGATGCAAGCCGCCGGGCGCCACGATCATGGTGGCGAGCGCCGTGAAAACGACGAGCGACATCACGCGCGGCTTTAGCAGCGCCAGATAGTCGGAAGGGCCGGCGAGAGAGGCGCCAGCCCTTTCGGTTGCGATGGTGGCGGCGACGCCGGTCAATGCTTGTCTCCGCCCGTGATCTTCGGCAGTTCGTTGAACTGGTGGAACGGCGGGGGCGACGGCAGCGTCCATTCAAGCGTCGTAGCGCCTACGCCCCACGGGTTCGCCGCGGCCTTACGCTTGGAGACAAACATCTCGACCAGCATGATCAGGAAGATCAGCACGCCGACGGCCGAAATGTACGAGCCGACGGAGGAGACCCAGTTCCAGTAGGCGTAGGCATCCGGGTAGTCGACGTAGCGACGCGGCATGCCGGCGAGGCCTAAGAAGTGCTGCGGGAAGAACACCAGATTCACGCCGACGAAGGTGACCCAGAAGTGCAGCTGGCCCCAGAACTCGCTGTACATGTAGCCCCACATCTTGCCGGACCAGTAGTAGAAGCCGGCAAAGATGGCGAAGACGGCGCCGAGCGAGAGCACATAGTGGAAGTGCGCGACGACGTAATAGGTGTCGTGCAGGGAGGTATCGACGCCTGAGTTCGCGAGTACGACGCCGGTTACGCCGCCCAGCGTGAAGAGGAAGATGAAGCCGATCGCCCACAGCATCGGCGTCTTGAACTCGATCGAGCCGCCCCACATGGTCGCGATCCACGAGAAGATCTTGATGCCCGTGGGTACCGCGATGACCATCGTCGCCGCCACGAAATACGCTTCCGTGTTGACGCTCATGCCCACGGTGTACATGTGGTGCGCCCAGACGATGAAGCCGATCACGCCGATGCCGACCATCGCGTAGGCCATGCCGAGGTAGCCGAACACCGGCTTCTTCGAGAAGGTCGAGACGATGTGGCTGATCATGCCGAAGCCGGGCAGGATGAGGATGTAGACCTCAGGGTGACCGAAGAACCAGAACAGATGCTGGAACAGGATCGGGTCGCCGTTGCCCGCCGGATCGAAGAAGGTCGTGCCGAAGTTGCGGTCGGTGAGCAGCATCGTGATCGCGCCGGCGAGAACCGGCAGCGAGAGCAACAGCAGGAACACCGTGACCAGGATCGACCACACGAACAGCGGCATGCGGTGCAAGGTCATGCCTGGCGCGCGCATGTTGAAGATCGTGGTGATGAAGTTGATCGCGCCCAAGATCGACGAGGCGCCGGCGATGTGAAGCGCCAGGATCGCGAAGTCCATCGCGGGGCCTGGCGAGCCGGTCGTCGATAGCGGCGCGTAAATCGTCCATCCGCCGCCGACGCCGTGACCGCCCGAGTCGCCCTCGACGAACATCGATAGGATCAAGAGCAGGAACGAGAAGGGCAGCAGCCAGAACGAGATGTTGTTCATGCGCGGGAACGCCATGTCGGGCGCCCCGATCATCAGCGGCACGAACCAGTTGCCGAAGCCGCCGATCATAGCGGGCATGACCATGAAGAAGATCATGATCAGCGCGTGGGCGGTGACGAAGACGTTGTAGAGATGTTCGTCGCCGACAAACCACTGGATGCCCGGCTCTTGCAGCTCCATGCGGATGCCGATCGACAGGGCGCCGCCGATCAGCCCCGCGAAGATCGCGAAGATGATGTACATCGTGCCGATGTCTTTGTGGTTCGTCGAATAGACGAAGCGGCGCCAACCGGTCGGCGTGTGGTGGTCGTCGTGAGCGTCGGCGTGATGCGCGGTCGCCATGTCTTTTTCTTTCCTAGAACGTTAGCGAGAGGCGAGCGCGGCAGGCGCGCCGTCGGCTGCGGCGAACTTGGCCTTTGCCTCAGCCACCCATTGGTCGAACTTTTCCTGGCTGACGACTTCGACCGCGATGGGCATGAAGGCGTGGCGCGAGCCGCAGAGTTCGGAGCATTGGCCGTAGAACACGCCTTCGCGTTTGGCCCGGAACCAGGTTTCGTTCAGCTTGCCCGGGACAGCGTCGATCTTCGAACCGAAGGCCGGGATCGTCCACGAGTGGATAACGTCGGCCGACGTCACGATCACACGGACGGTTTTGCCCACGGGCACAACAACGCGGTTGTCGACGCCGAGAAGGCGCGGCTCGCCCTTTGCCTTGGCGTCGGCGTCGCTCAGCATCAGGGCATCGAAGGTGAAGCCGCCGTGGTCTGGATATTCATAGGACCAGTACCATTGGTGGCCGATCGCCTTGACCGTGAGGTCGACGTTGGCCGGGATGACTTCGCCGGCATAGAGCAGGCGGAAGGACGGAACGACGATCAACCCTAAGACGACGATCGGAACGATCGTCCAAACGATCTCGATCAGCGTGTTGTGCGACCAGTTCGCCGGCTTTGGATTGACCCGCGCGTTGTAGCGGACCATGACCCAAAGCAAGAGGCCTAGGACGAACACCGTAATGAGCGTGATGATGACGAGCAGCAGGTTGTGAAACCTCTCGATCTCTTCCATGTGCTCGGTCGCGGCCGGCATGAGTCCGATCTGTTGGGGAACGGCGTAGCTCCCCTCCGTCGCCCACGCCGCTGCTGCACCGACGAAGACCGCGGCCAGCGCCAAAAGAATCGTGAATCCAATTCGCATCGATGCGCGCATGCGCCGACAGCCCCGTTCAGCCTAATGATTTGAAAAACCTCAAGGGGAATCGCCCCTTAGGTCAGACCCGTGATAACTTTAGTGGACGCGATTTAGCGGTGCAGGATATACGCCGTCATTGCGACCTTATGCCACAACTCTAAGGCGACTGCGGATTGACCGCGACCTCGAACGCCCTACCTTCCGACTCGACCCTGATCCGAACGAGGCAACGATGACAGCGACGCACGACCTGTTCTTCACGCAAAACGGCCTCGATCGAAACAACGTGGAGCGCATTACCGCCGATGCGCTCAAGGGCGCCGACGACGGCGAACTGTTTCTCGAATACCGCTTGAGCGAAAGTTTTGTCTTCGACGACGGCCGCATGAAAGCCGCCAGCTTCGATACGACGCAGGGGTTCGGCCTGCGTGCCGTAGCGGGCGAGGCGACGGGTTTCGCGCATTCGTCGGATTTGAGCGAAGACGCGATCCGCCGCGCGGCGGGGGCCGTGCAAGCAGTGAAGAGCGGCTACACGGGAACTTGGGCCCAGGGGCCGCAGCGGACGAACGTTCAGCTCTACGCCGCCAGCAACCCGATCGACGGGACGCCGTTCGACGTAAAAACCAAGCTGCTGTCAGATATCGACGCCTATGCACGTGCGAAAGACTCGCGGGTGCGGCAGGTGTCGTGTTCCCTGTTCGGCGAGTGGCAGGCGATCGAAATCCTGCGACCTGACGGTATGACGGTGCGCGATGTGCGCCCCCTCGTGCGGCTGAACGTGTCAATTGTGGCAGGTGAAGGCGACCGGCAGGAGAGCGGCTCGCACGGGATGGGCGGACGGACCGCCTATGACGTCTATCTTGATCCCAAGATGTGGAAGGGCGCGGTCGATGAGGCTTTGCGCCAGGCGCTGGTCAATCTGAAGTCCGTGCCGGCACCGGCCGGTGTCATGCCTGTGGTGCTGGGGCCTGGTTGGCCCGGCATTCTTTTGCATGAAGCGATCGGGCACGGGCTTGAGGGCGACTTCAACCGGAAGAAGACGAGTGCGTTCGCCGGGCTCTTGGGCCAGCGCGTGGCGTCGCCCGGCGTGACCGTCGTCGATGACGGTACGATCGACGCGCGGCGGGGGTCTTTGTCGGTCGACGATGAAGGCACGCCCACGAGCCGGACGGTGCTGATCGAGGACGGGATTCTGAAAGGCTATCTGCAGGATCGGCAGAACGCGCGGTTGATGGGTATGAAGGCGACCGGCAACGGCCGCCGGCAGGGTCACTCGCACTCGATCATGCCGCGCATGACGAACACGTTCATGATGGCGGGGCCGCACGATCCGGGCGAGATCTTGTCGAGCGTGAAGAACGGCATCTATGCCGTGAACTTCGGCGGCGGTCAGGTCGATATCACCAGCGGGAAGTTCGTGTTCTCGTGCACCGAGGCTTATCGCATCGAAGACGGCAAGGTCGGCGCGCCGGTTAAGGGTGCGACGTTGATCGGCAACGGGCCGGATTCGCTGACCCATGTGAAGATGGTGGGCAACGATTTGAAGCTCGACACCGGGATCGGCACCTGCGGGAAGAACGGGCAAAGCGTGCCCGTCGGCGTCGGTCAGCCGACATTGTTGATCGAGGGCCTGACAGTGGGTGGCACGGCGGCGTAATCTGCCGCCTGTGACCCAGG
>JAEUMM010000071.1 GCA_016792645.1 Alphaproteobacteria bacterium
ACAGGTCCAACCCCAACTCAGAGCTCATACGATCACGGTTTCCCCGTTTTCCGCTTCGCACATATTCTCAAGCGCGCCGACGCCGTCGATCTCAACCCGCACCCTGTCCCCGGCTTTCAGCCGCACCGGCGGATCGCGCCAATTGCCGACACCCGCGGGCGTCCCCGTAAAAATCACGTCACCGGGCTCCAACGTGAACGCGGCCGTCAGATGCTCGATCTGCGCGGGAATGTCGAAAATCATCTCCGCCGTCGACGCGTCTTGCATCACTTGACCATTGAGCAAGCACCGCACGCGCAGCTTCGACACATCTGCAATCTCATCCGGCGTCACGATCCACGGCCCCGTGGGCCCATGCGTATCGAAGCCTTTGCCCATCATCATGGTGGGCGAGCGCTGCTGCCAATCGCGCACACTGACGTCGTTCCCGCACATATAACCGGCGATCACCTCGAACGCGCGCGCCCGCGGCACATGCCGGCAACGCCGCCCGATCACGACGCAGAGCTCCGCCTCATAGTCGATCTTGTCGGAGACCTTGGGGATGCGAATGGCGTCGCTCGGCCCCACGATGCAGGTCGCCTGCTTGGCGAACCAAACCTGATGTTCCGGCGCCGCGCGACCCGTCTCGCGAATATGGTCGCCATAGTTCATCCCGATGGCCAGCACCTTGCCGGGCCTGGGCACAGGGGCCTCAAGCCGCACAGAAGCGACAGGAAGCCTATGTTTTTGGCCCTCCGCCGCCAGCCTGGCCTCGGCCAAGGCATCCGCTCCGCCGCGCAGAAAGGCCGTCATCGACTGCGGCAGGTGCGGCGCGGCAGCCGCCAAATCGATAACTTGATCGCCGGCGACGACGCCGATGCGGCGGCGATGGTTGTGCGTGAAGGTCGTGAGCTTCATGGGACCGTTGCGAGAGCCGTGAGTCGGCCGAACTTAGAGCAAGAGCGGCCGCGAAAAGCACCATCGAATCGCAGATGCACAAAACGCCGGGCGAGTAAACGGTCAAAAAGCAAGACAGGCACAGGCTTTTTTCGCGAAGCTAGGCCGGAATTGCACGAAAACACACACTTCCCGGCCGCCTAGCATCAAAAAACCAAGGGAAAATGACGATCTTTTGTAGATTGCTTAACGTCTCTCGTGTACATCCGCTGTGCAGACCCAACAGAGGTCGCACGTCACAACACCCAAGTTGAGGGGCAAAACCCACATGAGCAAATCGGACTTCATCCTCGCCGTCGCCAAGAAGGGCGACCTCCAGAAGGCGGAAGCCAAGCGCGTGATCGAACTCGTGTTCGGCACGATCGAAGCCAGCCTCAAGGGGCTGAAGGGCGGCGGAAAGCTCCCGATCGGTAATTTCGGCGTCTTCACGGTGGCGAAGCGTCCGGCGCGCATGGGCCGCAATCCGCGGACCGGCGAAGCCATCAAGATCAAGGCGTCGAAGAAGCTCCGCTTCCGCCCCGCCAAGACCCTGAAGACCGCGGCCGGCATCGTCCCGCCCGCGCCGAAGTAATCTGATTCCAGTGCATTGAACGGCCCGGGCCGCGAAAGCGCCCGGGCCGTTTTGCGTTTCATTGCGCTATAAAGCGGCTATGACCGACGACTTCGCGCCCCGCATCATTCGCGTCCCCGAAATCTTCGACGCCGGCCTCGCCGCACGCACGCTTGAGACATTGGGCGAGCGGGCAGGGGCGGGCGCCACCCGCGACCTTATCGCCGGTGCCGCCTCGAACAGCCCCTACCTCGCCCAACTGATGGAACGCGAAGCCGATCTGCTGCCGGAATTCCTGTCGCGCGATCCGGAAGAGACGTTGACCGGGCTGCTGACTTCTCTGCCCGTCGATGAACGTCCGACGCGCGGCGACATGATGCGCCTCCTGCGCGAACTCAAACGCCGCGCCTCCCTTATCATCGCACTCGCTGACTTAAGCGGCATCTGGCGCCTCGATCAAACGACCCGCGCGCTGACGACGCTGGCCGACACGACGCTCGCCGCCGCGTTGCGCTTTGCGATGCAAGAGGCCATCGAACGCGGCCGCTTCGCCCCGCCGGACAACCAGGATCCGGCGAAGGATTGCGCACTCTTCTTCCTCGCGATGGGTAAGTACGGCGCCTTCGAACTCAACTACTCCAGCGACATCGATTTCAGTTGCTACTTCAACGCCGAACGTTTGCCCGTCGCCGCCGGCGTCGAGCCGCGCGAATTCGCCGTCCGCCTGACGCAAGACACCGTGGGCCTGATGCAGCAAACGACGGGCGACGGCTACGTCTTCCGCTGCGACCTGCGCCTGCGCCCCGACGCCGGCTCGACGCAGATCGCCGTCTCGACGCGCGCCGCGGAGAGCTACTACGAGTCGATGGGCCAAAACTGGGAACGCGCCGCCATGATCAAGGCGCGCCCCTGCGTTGGCGACCTGGTCGAAGGCGACGAGTTCGTCGGCTGGCTCCACCCCTTCATCTGGCGCAAATATTTGGACTATGCCGCCATCGAAGACATTCACTCGATCAAGCGCCAGATCAACGCCCACGCGGGCAGCGCCGACAACGCCATCGCCGGCCACAACATCAAGCTCGGCCGCGGCGGAATCCGCGAAATCGAATTCTTCGCCCAGACCCAGCAGCTGATCCTCGGCGGCCGCATCGCCCAACTGCGCCGCGGGCGCACCGTCGACGCGTTGGCGGCGCTCACCGAACGCGGCATCATCACCGAAGAAACGCGCGCGGATCTCGCCACCGCCTACGAATTCCTGCGCACCCTCGAACACCGCCTGCAAATGATCGAGGATCAGCAAACCCACACGATGCCGAAGTCGGCCGAAGGCGTGAACAACGCCGCCCGCTTCATGGGCTTCGCCGAAACGCCAGCGTTCGAAGCGACCCTGCGCGAACACCTCGCCCGCGTGCAGGAACACTACGGCAAGCTCTTCGAAAGCGCCCCGTCGCTCTCGCAGACCAAGGGCAGCCTCGTCTTCACCGGCGTCGACGAAGATCCGGAGACGGTGCAAACCCTAAGCAAACTCGGCTTTAGCCAACCGGAAGCCATCTCCGCCACCGTGCGTGGCTGGCACCACGGCCGCATCCGCGCGACGCGCAGTGAAAAGGCACGCGAGAAACTCACCGCGCTGATGCCGCTGCTCCTGCAGGCGCTGAGCAAAACCGCAAACCCGGACATCGCCTTCACCCGCTTCGACAAGTTCCTGAGCGGCCTGCCGTCGGGTGTCCAGGTCTTCGCGCTTCTGTTCTCGAATCCGCGCCTCCTCGACCTGATCGCCGAGATCGTGGGCACAGCGCCGCGCCTCGCCGACCATCTCGCGCGCCGTCCCGCATTGCTCGACGTCCTCATCGACGTCGACTTCCTGCGCCATCAGCCCGACATGATCGAGTTGCGCGAAAGCCTCGATCCGCTGATGAAGGACGCGAAGACGTTTGAGGACAAACTCGACGTCGCGCGCCGCTGGACCAAGGACCAGCAGTTCCGCGTCGGCCTCCAACTCCTGCGCGCCGAAGTCGACGGCGTGAAGGCGGGCGAAGCCTTCGCCGACATCGCCGAAACCGTCACCGCGGCGCTCAACGATGCGACGATGAACGCCACCGCCGCCGCGCACGGCCACGTCAAGGACGGCGGCATGGCTGTCATCGGCATGGGCCGCCTCGGCAGCCGCGAGATGACGGCTGCTTCCGATCTCGACCTCATCTTCGTTTACGATCACGCGACGGACGCGGCGTCATCCGACGGCGCGAGACCTCTCGCCTCGAGCCTCTATTACGCCCGCGCCTCGCAACGCCTGATCTCGGCGCTCACGGTGATGACGGGCGAGGGCGGTCTTTACGACGTCGACATGCGCCTGCGCCCATCGGGCAACAAAGGCCCGGTGGCGGTCAGCTTTGAGACCTTCGCGAAGTACCAAGCCGACGAGGCTTGGACCTGGGAGCGCCTGGCGCTTACCCGCGCCCGTGTGATCGCGGGGCCTCCAGCGTTGCGCGAACGTGTCGAAGCCGTGATCCGTTCCGCTTTGACCAAACCGCGCGACAACGCCAAAACGCTGACCGACATCGCCGACATGCGCGCCATGCTCGACCGCGAACGCCCCGCCAAATCGCCGTGGGATTTGAAGGAAGCGAAGGGCGGCCTCTTCGACGTCGAATTCATCGTCCAAGGCCTGCAACTGATCCACGCGCCCACGCATCCCCAGGTGCTGCACGCCAACACGATGGAAGCGTTGCATGCGCTGGGCGCGGCAGGCGCCGTTGCGCCCGCCGCCGCCGTAACCCTGCAGGAAGCCGCGTACCTCTATCAGGGCATCACCCAAGTCCTTCGCCTGACCGTGGACGGCAGCTTCAACGCCGCGGAAGCTTCGACGTCGCTCCGCGAACTCATCACGCGCACGGCGGGCCTCTCGTCCTTTGAAGACATCGAAGCGAAACTCACCGCCGTAGAAACGGACATCCGCGCGCTGTTCGCGACGCTGATCGGCCCCCTGACGCCCGCCTAGTGGCTGGCGTTCACCTGTTCCGCCAGCGCTTTGACGAACCGCGGATCGGCACGAAGCGGGCCAGCGACACCCTTCGACATGTCCCAACCCTGTGCGGCGCGCGCCATGCTCAAGGTGGTGGACGCGGACGGTGGCGTCTGGGCGGAGGCCTGCACGCCCGTCTGCTCAAAGAAGTCTGTCATCCGCACCATGAGGATGAGCGCGGTCTGCAAGAGATTGTTGTCGGTCACGCCGCCGGCCGCATGATGCTCGACGCTGATGACGGCCTCGCCGTCGGCGTTCAAACCGACCTTCGCGTAGTTCATTTTCCTGTTGAACGCGTTCACGAAGCTCAAGGTCGGTTTCTTGTCGGTGACGGAGAAGTACCGCACGCCGTCGCAACGCGTGTCGCCGCAATGGACCGTATGCACGGCGATCGTATGAGTCCGCCCCTGCGCGAGCAGGTAGGGGTTGCCCTTGTCGGTAACGAGACGCTCGACCTTCAGCCCGACACTCAAAGCCGTCTGGACATCCTCAAGCGTCACCCCTTCCGACGTCGGAGCGGCGAACGCCGATGCCGATGTCAGAGCAAATGCGAAAGCGCCAATAGCGAGGCGTGAAATTCCCATGTGCATTGTCTCCCCAAAAAGCGGACGCACCGTCTGTGCGGCCACGCCGCAAGAGTTGGAATGAAGTGATCGGACCCGGCAAGAAGGTTCGCGGCCACGGCGAACCAAAGCGGACCTGCGCATATCCGCCGATGAGTGCCGCCATCGATCGCCCGCATTACCTGGGCTTTTTGGGAGGTACACCCTCGGTCGGTGTGCGTTGACGCACAGGTGGGGACGCAGACGCAGCGGCAAAAACGGCAAATCCCGGCTGTGGCACGCCGGCAATCCGCACAGAATTTTGAGGCTCAGGTCACCAACCGCACCTTCTGTCCGCTCTCAAGCCGCTCGGCGCCGCGGATGATCACGCGTTCGCCTTCTTTCAGCATGCCGATCACTTCGACCATATTCCCGTCGGCCGCGCCCACTTCGACGGCGATGCGTTCTGCCTTGTTTTCTTTGTTGAGCTTGAAGAGATACGTGTTGTCTTCGCGCAGCACCAGCGCGTCGCGCGGCACCGCGAGCACCGAGCGCGGTTCCGCCGATGGGATCAAGACCTTCGCCGCATCGCCGACAAACGCCGTCCCAGGTTCCAGCGCCAAGCGAACCTCGACGGTGCGGCTCTGCTCATGCCCGACCGGCACGATCACGCGCACGGTCGTCTGCACGTTCTTGCCTTGAAGCTCCGCCGTCACGCGCATCGTCTCGCGCAAATGCTGCATCGACGAGATCGGAACTTGCGTCGCGATCTCGATCGCGTCCAGATCGACCAGCCGCACGACGTCCTTGCCCGGACTCGCATACTCGCCCGCGTTGATCAAACGCGACACGACGCGGCCCGAAAACGGCGCGCGAATCTCCGAATGATCGAGCTGATAC
>JAEUMM010000120.1 GCA_016792645.1 Alphaproteobacteria bacterium
CTCCTGATGGATCGTGCCGCCGCCTTCGATGATGTCGATCTGCCGCCGCGCCTCGAACTCCACCGCCGCCGCCACGAACCGCATCGAGTTCACGTTCTTGATCTCGCACCGCGTGCCGAGCTTATCCCCAGGCTTGCGGACGGACACGTTCACGTCCGCGCGCATGGAACCCTCTTCCATATTCCCGTCGCAGGTCCCGAGATAGCGCAGGATGCCGCGCAGCTTCTTCAGATACGCCGCCGCCTCTTCCGACGAACGCAGATCCGGCTTGGACACGATCTCCATCAACGCCACGCCGGCCCGGTTCAAGTCGACATACGACTGATCCGGATGCTGATCGTGCAGCGACTTACCCGCGTCCTGCTCCAAATGCAGCCGCTCGATCCCGACGGTAATCGACTTGCCGCCCGGCATATCGACGATGACCACGCCCTCGCCCACGATCGGATGCTTGTACTGCGAGATCTGATAGCCGGCCGGCAGATCCGGATAGAAATAGTTCTTCCGGTCAAAGATCGACCGCTTGTTGATGGCGGCCTTGAGCCCGAGGCCCGTCTTCACCGCCTGCTCGACGCAGTATTTGTTGATGACGGGCAGCATCCCCGGCATCGCCGCATCGACGAAGCTCACATGCTCGTTCGGCTCGGCCCCAAATTCCGCCGACGCCCCCGAAAACAGCTTCGCCTTCGACAACACCTGCGCATGGACTTCCATGCCGATGACGACTTCCCACTTCCCCGTCGCCCCTTCGAGCAACTGAGCGGGGTCGTGGCCTTTGCGCGTGGTGATCACAACATCCGTCATGGCCTAAACCTCCCACCACGCCGCCGGCCGCGGCGTCAAACCGGCGGCCTTCTCGATCACCTCACCGACGCGGAACAGCGTCGACTCGTCGAACGCCTTGCCGATCAACTGAAGACCTAGAGGCAACCCTTCGCTGTTCAACCCGGCCGGCACGGAAATTCCGGGCAAGCCCGCCAGGTTCACCGTCACCGTGAACACGTCATTGAGATACATCGCGATCGGATCGTCGGTCTTCTCGCCGATCCCGAACGCCGGCCCCGGCGCCGTCGGCGTCAGCAGCACGTCGCACTTTTTGTAGGCCTCATCGAAGTCGCGCGCGATCAACGTCCGCAGCTTCTGCGCCTTGATGTAATAGGCGTCGTAATACCCGGCCGACAGCACATACGTGCCAACCAGAATCCGCCGCTGCACCTCGCGCCCGAACCCCGCCGCGCGCGTGTTCTCATACATCGACGTGATGTCCTTGCCGGGCTCACGCAAACCGAAGCGCACGCCGTCATAGCGCGCCAAGTTCGACGAAGCCTCCGCCGGCGCCACGATGTAATAGGCCGGCAGCGCGTACTTCGTGTGCGGCAGGCTGACGTCGACGATCTCCGCCCCGGCAGCCTTTAGCCACTCAATCCCCTTCTGCCACAACGCCTCAATCTCCGCCGGCATGCCGTCAAGTCGATACTCCTTCGGAATCCCGACGCGCAGACCTTTGATGTTGCCCGTCATCGCCGCTTCGTAGTCCGGCACCGGCAGATCGACGCTGGTCGAATCCAGCGGATCGTGGCTCGCCATCGACTTCAGCATGATCGCGCAATCACGCACCGTGCGCGCCATAGGCCCCGCCTGATCCAGCGACGACGCAAACGCGACAATGCCCCAACGCGAACACCGCCCATACGTCGGCTTGATCCCAGCGATCCCGACGACAGCCGCCGGCTGACGAATTGAGCCGCCGGTATCGGTGCCCGTCGCACCCAACACCAACCGCGCCGCAACAGAAGCCGCCGAACCGCCCGACGACCCACCCGGCACCAGCGGCGTGTTCGAACCCTTCCGCCGCCACGGATTGATCACCGGCTTGAAATAGCTCGTCTCATTCGACGACCCCATCGCGAACTCATCCATGTTGAGCTTGCCCAACATCGTCGCGCCGTCGTTGAACAGATTGCGCGTCACGGTCGATTCATAAGGCGGCTTGAACCCCTCAAGAATGTGCGACCCCGCCGTCGTCTGCACACCCTTGGTGCAGAACAAATCCTTGATGCCCAGCGGAATGCCTTCAAGCGCCCGCGCCGACCCGGCCGCAATGCGTTTGTCAGACTCCGCAGCACCCTTCAAAGCAATCTCAGGCGTCTCGACGATGAACGCGTTCAACGCCCGCCCCTTCTCCATGGCCTTGATATGAGCCTCGGTCAGCTCCTTCGCGGAGAAGGCCTTCTTCTTCAACCCGTCGCGCGCTTCCGCGATGGTCAATCCCGTGAGATCGCTCATTCGACCACCTTCGGCACGGCGAAATAGTTGTCCTCACCCAACGGCGCGTTCAGCACGACATCGGTCGCAGCATTCCCGTCCGTGACCACGTCCTCGCGCATCTTCAGCGACATCTTGATCACGCTCGTCATCGGCTCGACCGACGAGGTGTCCACCTCGTTCAATTGCTCGACCCAAGCCAAAATACGGTTCAGCTCCCCCGCCATCGGTTCAAGCCGCTCTTCGGGAAGGGCAATGCGCGCAAGCCTGGCCACGCGCTTAACGGTATTCTTGTCGACGGACATCGGATCGATTTCTTGTGGTGAAACGGGGGCTTTGCTACCAACCCACCCTAGGCGTTGCAAGGCGCGACCTTGCCGCCCCGGCGACCGCGTCTGCCCAATTCGTGGGCCAAGTCAAAGGTATCCGATGTCCAGCCTGAGCGATCGAGCCAGAACGCGGCTCATTTGGACGGGAGGTGCCGCGGCGCTGCTGCTGGTCATCATGGCGGCGCTGGCGTTCGTTTTCACGCCGCCGAAAGTCCCGGCCGAGGCGATTCAAACAGCCGTCACGCGCACGCCGACGCTGATCGAGAAGGCATGGCAGCTTCCGGCCGCCGCCAGCTTCAAGCGCGAACTCGTCTGGCAGTCGAACCCGTCGACATGCGGCCCCGCCAGCCTCGCGAACGTTTTCCGGTCGCTGGGTGAAGACGCCCAGACCGAAGCCGCCGTTCTCGAAAACACTGGCAAGTGCTGGTGGGGAATCTGCCCGGTCGGTCTGACGCTCGACGAAGTAGCCGAAATCGCCGGTGTCAAAACCAACCGCCGCGTCATCGTGCTGCGCGACCTGACGCCTGAGCAGTTTCGCGAACACCTGCAACGCAGCAACGACCCCACCAACCGCTATGTCGTCAATTTCGCCCGCACGCCGATCTTCGGCGCCGGCGGCGGCCACCACTCGCCGATCGGAGGCTATCTGGAAGCCGAAGATTTGGTCTTCGTCCTCGACGTCAACGAGACCTTCCGACCGTGGCTGGTCGAGCGCGAGCGATTATTCGCGGCGATAGATACACTGGACGGCGACAAGAAGCGCGGCTTGATCCTGATCGAGCCTAAGCCTTAACCGCCATTTCTTGTGACACAGCGTAGCCTTTGCTACCAAGCAACCGTGATCGTCAAAACCCCCGCCGAACTGGCGTCAGCCCTCAAACCAGGTGAGCGCCTCTTCGGCCTCGACCTGGGCGAAAAGACGATCGGCGTGGCGGTTGGCGACACCATGCTGTCCTTCGCGAGCCCGCTTGAAACGATCGCCAAGCGCAAATTCACGACCGATGCCGAAGCGCTGATCGCGCTCATCAAGAAGCACAACATCGGCGGCCTGGTGATTGGCCTGCCGCTCAACATGAACGGAACCGAGGGCCCGTCCGCCCAATCCGCCCGCGCCTTCGCTCGCAACTTCGAGATCAAGCACCCCCTGCCCATCCTTTTCTGGGACGAACGCCTGTCGACGGTGGCCGTCACGCGCACGCTCCTCGAAGCCGACGTCTCGCGCGAAAAACGCAAAGAGGTCGTCGACAAGATGGCCGCCGCCTTCATCCTCCAAGGCGTACTCGACGCCATCAAACACGGCCCTCCGCCCGCAGCGCGCGACGCATGACCATCGGCCAAACGCTCGCGCGCGCTTTCCGCCGCATCTATATCCGTCCGCCCGAACCGATCCCGCCCGAACACCGGCGGCTGCTGTGGCTGGTTGGCGCGGGTACGCTGATCGCCAATTACGACGTGTCGCTCTACGGCATGGCGCTGTTGCAGATCCAGACGACCTTCGGCATCGCCGAGAACGCCATCGCCGACGTCAACGCGCTATTCCGCTTAGGCGTCCTACCGGCGCTCGCGCTCGCCTACATGGCCGACATCGTCGGACGCAGATTGTTGCTCCTCGTCACCCTGGCCGGCGCGAGCATCGCCACGGTGTGGACCGCCTTCGCGCAGACGACGGAGGAGTTCATCATCGCCCAACTTCTTGCCCGCGCCTTCATCTACACCGAAGAACTGATCTGCATCGTCGTCATAGCGGAAGAGTTCAACGAACGCGTCCGCGGCTGGGGCATCGGCGCGCTGGGCGCCTTGGGCGCACTCGGCGCAGGCTTGTCCGCCATCGTTTTCGCCTCGGTGAACTTGCTGCCCTACGGCTGGCGTGCGCTCTATTTTCTAGGCGCGATACCCCTCATCTATCTCCTGTGGCTGCGCCGCCGCTTGCCGGAAACGAAGCGCTTCCAAGCCGCCGACCACAGGCCCGAACTGTGGCGGCCGCTGATGGCGCTCATCGCCAACTATCCCGGCCGCATGGGGCTACTCGTGGCGATGGCGATCCCCGCGGCGTTCGCCTCCGCCAACATCGTCACCTTCCAGTCCAAATTCCTGCAAAGCGCGCACGGCTGGCATCCCGCCCAAGTCTCGACGATGGTCGTCGTCGGCGGCATCGTCGCGATCTTGGGCACGACGACCGCAGGCACGCTCAGCGACCGCTTTGGCAGGCGCATGGTTCTGTCTGTCGCGATCCTCGTTTTCGCCGTTTGCTTCGGCTCGTTCTATGGCTTTGCGTCGGGGCCGATTCTCATTCCGCTGTGGATCGCCGGCATCTTCGCCTTCCTCATGTGCGACGTCTTGATCGGCGCGTTGAGCGCGGAACTCTTCCCGACCTCGCACCGTTCGCTCGCCTCGGCCGTGCGGTACTTCTTCTGGATCATGGCGGGCTCGCTCGCCCTCTATCTCGAAGGCACGATCTATGACTGGGTCGGAAGCCACGGCGCCGCGATCGCCCTTCTGATCCTGCCTGCGCCGCTCGCACTCATCCCGATCTGGTTTCTGCCTGAGCCGGCGAAGAAATCGCTCGACGACGTTGCGGCCGAGCGAACGCCATGATCGACGTCCTCCTCGCCCTCGTCCCGGTGTTTGCCATCATCGCTCTCGGCGCGGCATTGCGCTGGCGGAAATTTATGCCCGAAGACGGCTGGCGCGCGGTCGAGCGTGTCACTTATTTCGTCCTCTTCCCGTGTTTTCTGTTCGGCGCCATCGCCTTCGCCGACTTCGGCGACGAGCCCGTCGGCCGCATGGCGTTGCTTCTCGGCGCAGCGATGCTGCTGATGGCCGCCATCGTCTATCCCTTCCGCACGCTGATGAACCTGAACGGCCCCGCCTTCACCAGCGTCTTCCAAGGCGCCGTCCGCTGGAACAGCTACGTGGCCTTAGGCGCGATCGCCGCCGTCCTCGGTCAAAGCGGTCTGGCACTCGCCGCCATCGCGGTCGCCATCATGGTCCCGCTCGCCAATGCGCTCTGCGTCGTCGTCCTGATGCGCCACGCCGGCAACGGCGGCACCAACCTCGTCATGCTGGCGAAGCAACTCCTGCGCAACCCGCTCATCCTCGCCTGCCTCGCCGGCATCGCTGTCCAAGCCGTCGGCTTGCCCATTCCAAAAGTCGCCGCCACCACCATCGACCTCCTCGGCAAAGCGGCACTGCCCTTAGGCCTGATCGCCGTCGGCGCGAGCCTCGACCTCGGCGACGCCCGTGCACGCCCCGCGCCGGTCATCGCCGCGACCGTCCTGAAACTCCTCGTCATGCCGCTGCTGGTAGCCGCCGGCGCGATGGCACTCGGCATCGAAGGCCCCGCCAAAACGGCGGCGCTCATCTGCGCCGCAGTTCCCGGCGCCTCATCGTCTTACATACTGGCGCGCCAGCTGGGCGGCGACGCGCCGCTGATGGCCAACATCACAACCGCGCAAACCCTAGCCGCG
>JAEUMM010000144.1 GCA_016792645.1 Alphaproteobacteria bacterium
GAGTCGAGCGCCATCACACACTATCTCTCCGAAAAATACGGCGCCGCCATGGGCAAAGCGGATCTGCACGTGGCCCTCAACGAGCCCGACTACGGCCGCTATCTGAACTGGATGTTCTTCAGCGACGCGACGTTGACCTTCCCGCAGACGATCGTGCTGCGCTACACGCAGCTCGAACAGCCCGAACGCCGCATCGCCCAAGCCGCCGAGGACTATCGCAAATGGTTCTACGGCCGCCTGCGCGCGGTCGACGCCGCCCTGCAAAACGCAGACTACCTCGCCGCGGGCCGCTTCACCGGTGCCGACATCGCCATCGGCTTCGCGCTCTATCTCGCCAAGGTCATCGGCATCGACCAAGACTTCCCGCCCGCCGTCCGCGCCTACCTCGACCGCCTGATGGCCCGCGAAGCATTCCAACGCGCGAACGCCAAATAGCTACGGCGCCCCGCGCACGACCTTCAACACCGCCGCCGCGATCTGCTCAGGCTGCTCCGGCAACATCGCGTGACCGGCACCGCGAATATCGACGATCCGCACGCGCTCGCCGAGACGCCGCGCCAAGTCGTCGGCGTTCTCGCGCGTCGCGATAGCGTCGTCGCTCGCCTGCAGCACGGTGATCGCCTTGCCGCCGGCCTCCCACCAATCTTCAACCTTCGTCGCCCGCACCGCCGCCGACTGCGCCAACGCAACCTCCGGCCACCACCCCTCAAGCCAAACCGAAGGATCGTTCCCCGGCGCAAAGAACGCCTTCGACAAATGCGCGAGACGCTCCTCGCGCGATAACCCGGGCGTCATCGACCCGCGCATCGCCGCCACAATCTCGTCGCGGATCGGAACAAGACCGCCGGCCGCGATAAGCATGAGTTCCTGCACCAGATCCGGATGATCGGCCGCCACCGTCCGCGCGACGCGATTGCCGTAAGCGTGCCCGATCAAAACCACCGGCGCGCCCGACAGCGCCGCAATCACCGCCGCAACGTCGCCGGCGAAGTCATGCAGCGTCTTACCCTCAAGTGGCCCACTGCTGCCGCCGATGCCACGTGGCTCCGGCAGCAGCACGCGATAGCCTTGCACGGCAACGCGCGTCGCCAGCGCATCGAAATCGGAACTGCCGCGGCCCAGCGACGGCAGCATCACGACATCGCGCTCGCCCCACTTGCCGACGACGCGCACCTTCAGACGCGCATCGCCGTGCGTCACCCAATGCTCGGCAGACTCCATACGTCAGCCTAGAGCCTGCTTCAGATCGGCAACGAGATCTTCCGGATGCTCGACACCGATCGAAATGCGGATCAATCCGTCGGGAATGCCCAGCCGCGCGCGATCGGCGGCGGAAAAACTCGAGTGCATCGTCGTCGCCGGATGACACGCGAGGCTCTCCGTACCGCCCAAACTGACCGCAAGCTTCACGATCTGCAAACTATCGAGCACGCGAAACGCTTCATCCTTGCCGCCCTTGACGACAAAGCTGAACGTCGACCCCGCGCCGGAGCATTGCTTGTCGAAGATCGCGCGCTGCGGATCGCCCTTGGGCAGCAGGCTCGGGAAATTCACGGCCTCGATCTTTGGATGCACCTTCAGGAATTCAGCGACGGCGCGCGCGTTGTCCGCCGCCTTGTTCATGCGCAGCGCCACTGTCTCCAGCGAACGTGTCACCATCCAGCAAGAATTCGGATCAAGCTGACACCCGAACCACCCGCGCAACGTCCGCAACGGCGCCAGCGCCGCATCGCTGCCCGTCACCGCACCGGCAACCAAATCGCTGTGCCCGGCGACGTATTTCGTCAGCGAATAGATGTTCATGTCCGCGCCATGCTTCAGCGGATTCTGAAACACAGGCCCCAGCAACGTGTTGTCGACGGCCAGGATCGGCTTCTTGCCCGACTTCTGTCCGATCTCCTTCGCCACCTGCGCCAACGCTTCGATGTCGCAAAGCAGACTCGATGGATTGGCCGGCGTCTCGGCCAAGATCATTTTCACGGTGCGCGGATCGACCTTCTCCAGCGACGCCCGGATCGCGCCCACCGACGTCGCGTCCTCGATCGCGACCCACGTCACGCCGAACTCACCCAGGAACTTCTCGATCACCGACGCCGTCGCGCCGTAGAGCGGCTTGGTGAAAGCAACGCAATCGCCGGGCCGCAAATAGCCGAGCAACGTCGTCGTGATCGCCGCCATACCCGACGAGAAGACGAGCGAATCTTCCGCATCGTCGATCAACGCCAGCCGGTCTTCCAACATCTCCAAATTCGGATTGTTGTAGCGCGAATAGACAAGCCCGCCCGACTGCCCCTCGGGCGCCGCGCGGCGATTGCCGATCACGTCGAACAGAATCTTCCCCTCCTCCGCGCTGCGGAACACGAAGGTCGAGGTCAAAAAGATCGGCGGCTTGATCGCGCCTTCCGACAGCATCGGGTCGTAACCATAAGACAGCATCTGTGTCTCCGGATGCAGCGGCCGGCCGGCAATCGTGCGCTTGTGATAGCGGGTGGTTTTCATGAGAACGCGGATCCTTGCGGGTTCGAGCGCGCACCGAGTCGCCGGGCGCGAGATTGCCCCAATTCTAGCCCCGCCCACGCACGGAAGCGCTTTCAATTTCGCTCGGTTTTCCGCAATCTTAGGTCAGCATCCGGGCCGAACCCGTTCGCGAGGCACCATATGAAGGCGAACCTGTACCCAACCGCGCATTCCTTCGCGCATGAGCGGCGCTATGGCTTCGAGTTCGCAGGTGCACGCGACCTGCCCGAAACCAAGGCCGATCACACGGCCCTCATGCGCGACGGCTACGTGATCATCGAACGCCTGCTCGACACGCAAACCTGTGATGCCGTCCGCACCGAAACCCGCCGACTGCTCGGCGCGCCGGGCCGCAATCAGTTCGAAGGCTTCAAGACCCAACGCCTCTACAACGTCCTCGCCAAGACACGCATCTTCGACGACTTGATCGATCACCCGAGATTGCTGGCGCTCCTCGATCACCTGTTCGAACCGAACTACCTCCTAAGCCAAGCGCAGGCGATCAACATCACGCCCGGCGAAGAGGCGCAGCAACTCCACTTCGACGACAGCTTCTACAAAATTCCGCGCCCGCGCCCCGCGCTCGCCGCGTCGGTGATCTGGGCCATCGACGACTTCACATCCGAAAACGGCGCCACCGACATCGTGCCCGGCAGTCACACCTGGGACGCTGAAACCTTTCCGACACGCGAACAATCGATTCCGTGCGTCATGCCCGCCGGCTCGATGGTGGTGTTCCTCGGCACGCTCTGGCACGGCGGCGGCGCCAACCGCACGACACGCGACCGCCTGGCGTTCACGAACCAATACTGCGCCCCCTGGCTGCGCACCCAAGAAAACTTCTTCCTCGAAGTTCCGCGCGAAACAACGCGCACGCTGCGACCCACCATCCAAAGCCTGATGGGCTACTCGGTCTACCCACCCTTCATGGGCATGGTGGATTCGATGCACCCCAAGCGCGTGTTGGATAGCGACTAAGTCTGCTCCCAGATCGAGCGAAAGCCGTCCGGCGAACCCAACATCTGCGCCGGACTCTTCTTGTCGATGTGCCCGATCAGTCCGCGATAAACGCCATAGCCGACCAACTCCTGCAGCCGCGGCGAAAACGTCTTCACCAGGTCCGGCTTCAACCCGAGCTGCTGGTTCTCCTGCTGCCGAACAAATCCCGCGCAGTAGTTCATGGCGATCCCCGTGCGCCGCTTGTCGGTCTTATTCGCGCCGCCGCCGTGCCACAGCGAACCGTCCCAGATCAACACGCTGCCCTTCTTCATTTCACCGGGCACGCTGTCGTATGTCCCGCCGTAGACGGGATTGTCCTTCAGATGCGAACCCGGCACGAGCCGCGTCGCGCCGTTCGCTTCCGTAAAATCAGTCAGCGCCCACATCGAATTGCACACGATCGGAATATGCGGCTTGGCGAGCGGAATGACCATGTCGTCCGCATGAATGGGCTGCGCGATTTCGCCCGGATCGATCGCGATCGACGA
>JAEUMM010000163.1 GCA_016792645.1 Alphaproteobacteria bacterium
TCACCACCGACTACTACAAAGACGGGCGGCACGAGATGCTGAACGAGACCAATCGCGGCGAAGTCGTCGCCAATTTGGCGGGCTGGATCGACCGTATTGTCACTAAAGCAGGCAAGACGTGAGGCGTGCAGGCGTGCCATAGTTTGGCTTCGCGAGGAGGCTCCCATGGCCAACGACGTTTCGTCCCGCGTGCCACTACCCTCGGGACTTCAGCTTACAGAACTCGACTCCAATTTTCGTGCCGACCCGCATGCGGTGCTGAGCCGGTTGCGCGACGAGGCGCCGGTGATGCGCGATTCGTTGTTCGGCGCGTTCTTCCTGACCCGCTATGACGACATACGCAGCGTGCTGACCGACCGCACGATGTTGCGCGACGGCACGAAGGCGGAGCCGGCGGCGACGTTCACGCATCGCTTGCGTCAACCGCTGCCGGGCATGCCCGACGAAGGACCGACGAGCGTCATCCTGTTCCTCGACGATCCGGATCATGCGCGCGTGCGCACACCGCTGATGAAGGCGCTTTACGGCCGCGTCAGCAAGGCGAAGGCGCAGGTCGAGGTACTGATCGACGGCGTACTCGACAAGATTGACGGGCGGGACACGTTCGACGTGATCGCCGACCTGGCGGAGCCGATTCCGATTCTCGTGATCGCGAAGCTGCTGGGCGTGGACGAAGAGCGCGTGGACGATTTCCGGTATTGGAGCCAGGGGCTGATCCTGAACTTCCATCCGATGCGCACGGAAGCGCAGACGAAGTACATGGTCGACTCCATCCTGTCGCTGCGCCGATTCTTCGAAGGCGAGATCGCCGAACGGCGCGTCCGGCCGCGCGACGACCTGATCAGCGATATTCTGGCGGCGCAGGAGCGCGGGACCGAACTGTCCGATCGCGACATACGCGACAACTGCATTGCGTTTCTGGTCGGCGGGAATCTCACGACGACGGATTTGATCGGCAACGGCGTCTACACGCTGCTTCAGCACCCGCAGCAACTCGCGCTCTTGAAGGCGAACCCGGCGCTGATCGGCAAAGCGGTGGAGGAGATCTTGCGTTATGCGCCGCCGGTCGGGCAGACGGCGCGCATTCTGGACCGCGATGCGGAGGTGGGCGGCTGTCCGATGAAGAAAGCGCAGGTGATCGTGACGTCCCTGCCGGCCGCGAACCGCGATCCCGCGACCTACGCCGATCCGCATCGCTTCGACATCACGCGCGAGCCGGTGCCGCATATGTCGTTCGGCGGCGGCGCGCATATCTGTATCGGCGCGCCGCTGGCGCGGCTGGAGGCGCAGGTGGCGCTGGCTAAGATCTTCGAACGCTATCCGAACTTGAAGCTCGCGGAGGACGCGCCCGCTTGGAAGACGACGCCGTTCTTCCATGGGCTGGAGCGCCTGCGGGTCGTGGTGTAGGGGTGTCGGCGGCGGCCGAAGGCGACGATCGGCCTCAACGGGCGCGGCGACGATGCGATTGATTGTGATCCTGCTGTTTGCGATCGGCATCGCTTGGCCGGCGGCAGCGGGAGGCACGCTGGTTCTGCGCGGCGGCGGGGTCTACACACTTGATCCGGCGCGGCCTTGGGCGCGTGCTGTCGTCGTCCGCGACGGGCGTATCGTTTATGTCGGCGATGACGCAGGCGCGGCGCCTTATGAGCCGGGCGCGCGCGTCGTGCGACTCGACGGGCTGATGGTGCTGCCGGGGTTTCAGGACTCGCATATTCATTTGATCGGCGGGGGACTTCGGCTCACGCGTTGTCAGCTCAAGGGGCTCACGACGGCGGAGGCGATCTATGCGGCGGTTGCTGCGTGCGCGGCCAAGGACAAGAGTGCTTGGTTGCGCGGTGCGGGGTGGGCGCCGGAGGCGTTCGGCGCTCGCGGGCCCTCGCTTGCGAAGCTTGATCAGATCGTGGGGGATCGGCCGGCGTTTCTGACGACGGAAGACGGGTTCACGGCTTGGGTGAATTCGCGGGCGCTGGCGGCGGGTGGCGTGAGCGACAGCGACGGCGTCGTTGAAGGCGAGGCCTATGCGCGGATACGGGCGAAGGCGCCGAAGCCTTCGCCGGCGCAGTATCGCGAGGCGCTGAAAGCGGCGAGTGCGATGGCCAATCGCTTTGGGATTACGTCGGCGGTTGATGCGAGCGCGAACGACGACGCTATCGACGCTTATCATGCGGCCGACCTTGCGAACGAACTCACCTTGCGTCTCGTTGCGGCGCAGATCGTCGATCCGAAGGACGGTCGTGCGCGGATTGCGGCGATAATGGCGCGGCGCGATGCGGTGAAGGGCCGGCGGTTTCGCGCAGACGCCGCCAAGATTTTTCTCGACGGCGAGCTTGAGCAGGAAACGGCGGCATTGTCGCAAGACTATGCGGGTAAGCCGAACAGCGCCGGGCGGCTGAAGGCAGACCCCGCACAAATTCGGCTGGCGGTCTCGGCACTGAACTATCACCGGTTTCTCATTCACATGCATGCGATGGGCGACAGCGCGGTCACAACGGGACTGGACGCGATCGCGTCGGCGCGTGAGATCGAGCGCGACGTTTTCGGGGTGAACGAGGTGCGCGTGCGACACCAGTTGGCGCATCTGGGACTCGTTGCGCCGGCGTCGTTGTCGGCCTTCGCCAAGATTGGCGTCGGCTCGAACTTTCAGCCGGCGTTTTTATTGGCGGACGATCGCGCGGCTTTGGAGGCCGTCTTGGGACCTCAGCGCGTTGGGCGGCTTTACCCCACGCAAACGGTCGCCTCGGCGGGGGCGCAGCTGTTGATCAGCAGCGATTGGCCGTCGCCGACGATGAACCCGCTTGAGATTATTCAGTATGCGTTGACCCGTCAGCCGTTGGACGGATCGAAGCCGCCGCATCAGCCGGAGGAGCGCATCACGCTAACCCAGGCGCTGGCTGCTTACACGATCAACGCGGCGTGGGCGTCGCGTAGTGACGCGGAGACCGGGTCCATCGTCGTTGACAAGCGCGCGGACCTTGTCGTCTTGGACCGCAATCTGTTCGAGACGCCGGTCGGTGAGATCCACAAGGCGCGGGTGCTGTTGACGCTGCTCGACGGGGCGAGCGTCTACAGCGACCCGTCGCTCGCCTTGCGCTAGCTGCCGCCGAAGCCGACTGAGGCCGTGAGAACCAGGCCCGCGTCGCAGATGTTCGCGCAGGCGTCGATGTCGGTGTCGACGTAGCGAACGTCGAAGGTGAAGTTATCGATGCCGGCGCTGACGCCCAGATCCCAGAACACGTAATCCTCGGCGTCGTCGATCGACTGATGGCCGAGATGGCCCGAGGCCTCCACGCCTTTGTTGAAGACCCACCAGGTCGGCACGATCGGGTACGCCGCACCGCCGGTGATCGCGAACGCATCGCCCAGGCCACCGGAGTAGTCCGGGCTGTAGGCGAGTTCGCCGGAAACGGACAGCTCACCGAAATCGTGCGTGAGGCCGGCGATGATTTCCACGTACTCCGCGTCATCGGCGAAGGGCGGCGGATCGGAATCCGGATACCAATAGTACGTGACCTTTACGGTGCCTTCGGTCGCTTCCGAAAAGGCGTGGCGATAGCCGGCGGTCAGATCGATTTCGACGGAGGCGTCCGGATCGCCGAAGGGCGAGAAGTCGATTGTCGAGCCCCACACATTGGCGAAGAAGCCGGACGGATCATCGTATTGCACCGAACCCTGGATCGCGGGGTCGTTGTCGCTTTGGCTGATGCCGCGGAAACGATAGTCGCTGGTCACGGTGAAGTTGAACGACCATGGGCTTTCGCCCGCGTTGTCGCCGTCGGCCATCGCTGCCGGCGCCAAACCCGCAGCCATCGCCGCTCCGATGAAAGCTTTCGACCAAACTCTTGCACGCATACCGACACCCGCCACTTGTTGTACCCGCGCGATCTCCCTTCTGCAGTCGGAGTCGCCGCGTTGGTCATGAAGCGCCCGGCCTCGCACGTGCAACAAGGGTGCAGAAGTTGTTTTGGATGAAAGATCTGCAAGGTTGTGCGCTCAGATTGCGCGTAGCGGCCACAACCGCCTTCCGGTCGTGCGCCCAAGGCCGGCGCCCTATCTCGCCGGGTGGAGCGTTCGACGGCAGACGAGCTTTTTGAAGTCGCACGCCTTGGCCGCGCCGGGCGGGGAGAATTCGCCGAACCGGCACATCGCCTTTCCGTCGCTGCCGAACAGGGTGTCGGCGTCGCTGGCTTCGACGACGTCGAGGCGCGTAAACAGAAATACCGTCTTGCCGTCGTAGGCGCATTCCTCGATCTTCATCGGACGGCCACGCGCGGCTTGCTGATCGGCAACGGCTTTGTTCACCCATGCGGGCAAGGGATCCTCGACGCCGCCGGCGCATGCGCATTGCGTGAGAAGCGCGAGACTGCATGCCATTGTCGTGAGCTGCTTTCGCATCGCTGGATTCCCTCATGGCCGCCGGTTGGCCCAGATCGACCAATTAGACTCAATTCTGCCGTCTGCTCGGCGTTGATATATATATCGCGCTGGACCGAATAGGCGCGGTTGCGACGCAACCTTTCCGGAACTCGGCGCGTTTTGTTGTATCGGCCGTCCCAATTCCCTGGCTAGCGGTCGACTGAGAGTTATTGCGCTCCCGCCTAGGCGTTGGAGAGCATTTGACTCATCTCGACCAAAAGACCGTTCGCAATCGGATTCTCGCGGCGCTGCCCGCAGTTGAGTTCGCGGCTGTCGCTAAACATCTGACGCTCATTAATATGGATCTCGGCCAATCGCTGCACCGGGCGGGCGAGACGATCGACGTCGTCTACTTCGTCGAGAGCGGGTTCATTTCCGCGCTGACCGTTCTGTCGGACGGCGCGCCGCTGGAGATCGGGTTGATCGGGGCGGAGGGTGTTGCCGGCGTGTCGGTCATGCTCGGCGCGACGACGTCGTTCAGCGAGACCATGTGTCAGACCGGGGGCGCCGCCTATCGCATATCACCGGCGGCGTTGATCGGCGCCGTTGCGGACGCGCCGCGCCTGCGCGATTTGCTGCTGCGGTATGTGCACGCGTTTCATATTCAGGTCGCCCAGACCGCCGCGTGCAATGCGCATCATGAGTTGGGACAGCGGCTCGCGCGCTGGCTGCTCGCCGCGCATGATCGAAGCGGCGTCGCGGAGTTGTCGCTGACGCAGGATTTGATCGCGGTCATGCTGGGCGTGCGCCGCTCGACCGTCAGCATCGCGGCCAGCACGTTGCAGAAAGCGGGCGTCATCCGTTACCAGCACGGGCGCATTACCATCCTCAGCCGCACCGGGCTCGAAGATGCGGCCTGCGAATGTTACGAGGCCGTGACTGGCGAATATCGCAGGCTGTTCGGCGAGTATCGCCCGGCGCTCATTCCCGCCGTTTAGCCGCTTTCCGCGCCAGATCTTAAGGCGCGCTTCACCACACCAATGCGCGATGGCGTACCGTCTTCGCCTCTCCGACATGCTTCAGTTTGGACGGGTTGGAAGACTGGAGACCTCGTATGCGCCAAATATCCGAAGCGTCCAATGTGCTTGCTTTCGAACGCGCCAAGCCGTCGGACGTCCGCGTTCTCATTGTCGAAGACGAGATGCTCATCGCGCTCGGCCTCATCGACATGGTCGAAGCGCTCGGCGCCGTTGCAGTGGCCGCCTCGCGCGCCGCGAAGGCGCTGGATCTTCTTGCCGTCGAGAGATTCGACGCGGCCATCGTCGACATGAACCTGGCCAATGAGCCGGCCGACCCGGTTTTGGACGCGCTCAGCGCGCGCCGCATCCCGTTCGTCATCACGACCGGGTATGGCGCGGAGGCCATCGCCGAGAAGTATCGGAGCCTGCCCCGACTCGCCAAGCCCTACATGCCGGAGCATGTCGAGGTCGCTTTGCTCAGCGTTCTTGAGCTTTCGAAACTGAGCGCTCAATCGGGTTGACGGTGTCCCCCGCCGCCGCTCGGCAACGGGGGATCGTCACAACCGCGCTCGCTCAGCGGCCGTAGCTGCTCGGCCGCCAGTCGTTGCGCCTGCCGTCGCGCCAACCGCGGCGATTGCGATCGCGGTCACGGTAACGGCTCATGTGATAGTAAGATTGACGGCGATTTTGCTGATACCAGCGGCGCTCGTCGTCGTTGCGCCAGCGGTGCCAGCGGCGACCGTTATCGTAGTAGCCGTCCGAATAGGCGAACACGACGTTGCCCAGGGTAAAGGCGAAGTCTACGTCGCCGCCGCCGCGCCAGTCAGCGCGTCTGCCGTCGCGCCAGTCCCGGCGATAATTGTCGCGATCGTCGTAGCGGCCCATCTGGAAATAGGTCGGGCCGCGATTCTGCTGGTACCAGCGGCGTTCTTGGTCGCTGCGCCAACCGTGCCAGCGGCGGCCATTGTCGTAGTAGCCGTCCTCGTATCCGAACTGGATATCGTCCAGCGAGACGGCGAAATCAATCCGTCTGTCGTCGCGCCTGTCGTCACGCCAGTCCGCACGGCGGCCTTCGCGCCAATCGCGGCGATAGCTGTCGCGATCGTCGTTGCGGCTCATCCGATGGTAGGTTGGGCCGTAGTTTTCTTGGTACCAGGCGCGTTCGTCGTCGTCGCGCCACTCGTGCCAGCGGCGGTCGTTGTCGTAGTAGCCGTCGTCGTATCCGAAGGCCGCGCCGCCGAACGAAACGGAGATGGACACATTGTCCCTGTCTCTGTTCTGCGCGAACGCGGGCGTCGATACGGCCACCGTGCCAACCGCGCACAAGGCGCTGGCGGCAAGGAGGCTCAACGTGAATTTGTTCATCGGGAGAGGTTTCCTTTGGTTACCTCAATGGGGAACACGCCCAGCCCCTATTCGTTGCGTGACGAAAACGTCAGCATACGGAATAATTCCACCAATTGGATCCATTCGTACCTAATTGCGCGCGGCGCTCCGGGGAACTATCAGTGAACCCGGCCGCCATGAGTGCCTGCGTCTGACCCCTAGCGCGAAGGCACTAGCCCGGCACGCCCCTCTCTCGCTAGTCTGGACCGATCCAAATTGCTTCTGCGGGTTGGCGAGCTTGACGATGGACCGGGTTGCTCTGTTGACGATGCTTCACAAGCGCTTTCGCTCGGTCACGAGCACAAGCGACGCCGCCAACAATGTTACGCGCCTGGACATCACCAACAACGGACATGTGAGCATCGACGTCACCGTCGAGGCGCTGGAGAAACTCGACGAGGGTGGCCTTGAGGACGTGTTGCAGGGGCTCGAAAGAGGCTTGGCGTGCGAGCCTTGAGGGGATCGCGGCTTTAGTGGCTGACGTTCGGCTTTAGGGCTTGCGCGACGGCAGCGGCGCTTTGCGGAAGTACGGCAGCTTGCCGGGATCGGGGATGGCCGCGATCGCCGGCAGCCCCACCAGAGAGGCGTCGGCTTTCGCGGCCAACGCCATGTCGCGCGCCTGTTCGTTGGAGATGACGAAATAGGGTTCGTCGGCATTGTCGAGCGCGAGGTATTGGCCGAGATACGTCGCCTTCCCGGTTTGGACGCTGAAGGGAATCGAATAGACGAAGAGCGGCGTGTAATCCCTGCCCGTACCTTTTACGGTGAAGGTGTAGAATTCGTATGGGCCGGGCGCGAGACGCGCGACGGCGACTGCGGATGACGATGCGCCGCCGCTGAAGTTCAGCGTGCCGTCGCCGTTGCCGTCCGCGCGGCGATAGGCGAGCGTGACGCTGTCGTAGGCGGAACCCGGCGGCTTGGCGAGCGAGGCGACCACGTAGCCGGCGTCGGCGCCCGCGTACATCTGCGCACCCGTCTCGCAGGCGGTCAGCGCGACGGCTGCGACTGCGGCGATGACGATTTTGGACAACTGCATGGCGCGCGTCTCCCCTGGGCGTCGCGTTGCATAGCACGCGGGCGGTCGGCGCGCGCATGCGTTCGTTGTGACCGGGCTCGCAGATTGGAGGTCGTGTGCGCGACGGGGCTGGCGGCTGGATTTGGGGTGCTGTAGTTGGTGCGACGGGTGCGGTTGGGCCGACGGGCGCTGCGGCGCCTGCGGCTGTGCCGGCGGACGAGGCGGTCGCACCGACGCCGCCCGCGTCGCCGAAGTGCGGCGCGAAGAAGGTGCCGACGTAGGTGACCAAACGGAACGGCGCCGTCGTTTGGAAAAGCGTAAAGCCGAGCTAACGCGGCGGCGCCTCAAAGGGTCAAGAGAACATGGCTGCACGTGGCGTCCATTTCGCACTGTCCGATGACGAGGTCGCGGCGCTGCGTGCGGTCGGGGACGACGCGCGGATCGGTCATATTCAGGAAGCGATCGAGACGCCGTTCTTCGACAAGGCCAGGCACTATCTCGCCGAGAGCGACAAGGCGTGGGATGCGATGCACCGCGCGCTGACCGACGGCGAGCTTGCGTGGGACGGCGGGACCTATCCGCTGAACCACGCGGTCATGGGCGGCGAGCAGCTGTACGGCAACGACGACTACATCATCAGTTTGAAGACGCCCGATCAGGTGCGCGAGATTTCGGCGGCGCTGGACCGCTTCACGAAGGGCGAGTTTCGGAAGCGGTATGATGCGATCGACCCGTCGCAATATGACGGCGAGATGGGCGATCAGGATTTCGACTATACCTGGGAGTCGCTTGAGGCTGTGCGCGCGCTCTACCGCCGTGCCGCGGCGGACGGGCGGTATGTCCTGTTCACCGTCGATCTTTAGCTTCAGGGCAGCGGCGGCGGCGTGCCGGTCCACGGCGTCTTGTTGAAGCGGCCTTCGATCGGCACCATGTCTTGGATCGTGCCGCGCCAGTGGACTTGGATGGCGCGGGCCACGTCGTCGGCCGACGCGCCTTCAAGTTGGCCGACGTAGCACTGCACACCGAGGGCGCCGAACATCGTGCGCAAGCCGCGCAATGCGTTGCGCAGCGCGCCCGTATAGCCGTCGTAGCTGCGCAGCGAGAAGCTTATCTCGTCCGTCGATGGAGCCGGCTTGTAATAGACTTTGCCCCAGGCGACGCCGCGCCGCACGCCGCGCACGACGGCCACTTCGGTGATCTCGGACCACGGCAACGTGCGTGAGGAGAAGCGCGCGTAGCGCAGACCCTCTGGGCCGATCGTCAAGACGGGGCGGTTGCTGTTCGCATAGATCAATGTCTGCACGCCGACGCCCGCGGCGAGGATCGCCATCACCGCGCCGAACCAATGCGTCACGCTGAAAAGGCCGAAGACCAACGCCATCGCGAAAACGATGGCGGCCGTCTTCTTCAGCTGCGCTTTGTCGTAGCGCCAGGTCGTTGGCGGCGTCATGGCGCTTCCTAGCATGTTTTTGCGCTAAGCTGGGCCATCAAGCTAACGGAGTACCGCCGATGAAAGCCTATCGATTCGACGATTTTAAGAGTCTCGATGATCTGCGTCTGCATGACGAGGCGGAGCCTCGGCCGCAGCGGGGCGAGGTGCTGATCCGCGTGCATGCGGTGTCGCTGAACTATCGCGACATCGCGATGCTGCGGGGGCGCTATCCGCGCGCGCATAAGAAGGGATTGATCCCGACGAGCGACGGCGCGGGTGAGATCATTTCCGTCGGCGAGGGCGTCGAGGCGTTCAAGGCGGGCGACCGCGTGATCGGGACGTTTCATCCGCGGTGGTTCGCGGGGCCGCTACACGCGACGATGGGCCAGGAAGCATATGGCGATCAGAACGACGGGTGGCTGGTCGAACGCAAGGTTGTTTCGCAGGAAGCGGTGGTGAAGGTTTCCGGCGCGCTGTCGTATGAAGAGGCGGCGACGCTTCCGTGCGCGGGGCTGACGGCGTGGACGGCGTTGAGCGGGCCGATGCCCATTCGCGCGGGGCACAGTGTGCTGGTGCAGGGCACGGGCGGGGTTTCGATCTTTGCGCTGCAGTTGGCGCGGGCGGTGGGCGCGCGTGTGATCGCCACCACGTCGAGCGGCGCGAAGGCGCAGCGTCTGCTTGCGATGGGGGCGAGCGATGTCGTGAACTATCGCGAGACGGCCGAGTGGGGCAAGCAGGTGCGCGCGCTGTCGGGCGGGCGCGGCGTGGACCGCGTGGTCGAGGTCGGCGGGCCGGGCACGATCAACCAATCGCTGCGGGCGGTGGCGGCGGGCGGGGAGATCGCGTCGATCGGGTTCTTGTCGGACGAGAATCCGGGGATCGACTTCTTTGCGCTGAAGCTCTCGAGCGCCTCGTTCCGCAACATCACCGTGGGCGACCGCGCGGGCTTGCAGGAGCTTGTGCGCGTCGTGGACGGCGCCGGCGTGAAGCCCATCGTCGATCGCGTGTTCCCGTTCGCGCAAGCGCGGGAGGCGTTTGCCTACCTGGAGACGGGCGCGCATTTCGGTAAGGTTGTGATCCGCGTGGACTAGAGCCGCGAGCCTATGTGGCTGCGGACTCGGTTCTCCGCGACGAAAACGTCAGTGTGCGGAATAATGGGTTGCAGATACTGCAATCGGTCCGCGAGATAGCCGGCGAGGGCTAAGGCCAAATCGACGTCGGCGCGGTGGACGCCGCGGTCGCGCAGCCCTTGCCCGGCAGAATGACGAAGGGGCCGCTGCCCCAGGCCATGATGCGGCGGTTTGCGCTGTGGACCGCCCTGGTGATCGGTACCATCGCCGCTGGATTGCTCGCGGCCGATCGATTGATGGCGTAGCTGCGCGAAGCGCGGGCGCCCACGATCCTAGGGCCTTAGCTTGATGATCGGCGGGCGATCATTCGCGATCGGCCGGCGTGACGAGGCGTCTAATGGTCCGGCGTGCGGCTTTTGATTACTGTTTCATTGAATTCGCGCCGGGCGCCGGCGCGCTGCGACTTGATAATTTGATCCGAGCAAATCCACGCGTGACGCCGTGATGGCAGCGTGATGGATGTGTGATGGCAGAAATCGCAGAACTCCGCCGATGTGACGGCGTGACGGCAAAGATTGAGCGTGTTTTTTTGTTGGGGTTTTGGGCCTGAGCAATCGCTAGCGGTTGTGGCCGACGGGTTAGGCGGCCATCAGGGCCTTTACGTGGGCGACGCTGGAGTCGGCTAGCGCCTTGAGGTCGTAGCCGCCTTCCAAGGTCGAGACGACGCGGCCGGCGCATTTGGCTTTGGCTATTGCGCAGACCTTTTCCGTGACCCATGCGTAGTCGGCTTCGGTCAGGTTCAGGTTGGCCAATGGGTCTCTGCGGTGGGCGTCGAAGCCGGCGCTGATGAGGATGAAGTCGGGGTTGAAGGCGTCGAGTGCCGGGAGGACGTGGTTGTCCCAGGCTTGGCGGAATTCGTGGCCACCGTCGCCGGGGTCGAGCGCCGCGTTGACGATGTTGTTCGCCCTGCCGCGCTCCTGCGGGCGGCCGGTGCCGGGGTAGAGCGGCATCTGGTGGCTTGAGCCGAAGAACAATTCCTCGTCGTCTTGGAACATCGCCTGCGTGCCGTTGCCGTGGTGGACGTCGAAGTCGACGACCGCTATGCGCGTCAGGCCGTGGCGCGCGCGGGCGTGCAGCGCGCCGACGGCCACGTTGTTGAACATGCAAAAGCCCATCGCGCGCGTCGGCTCGGCGTGGTGGCCGGGCGGGCGCACGGCGCAGAAGGCGTTCGTGATCTTGCCCGCCATCACGCGGTCGACCGCGGCGACGACGGCGCCGGCCGCGCGCATCATCGCCTCGCCGGAGCCCGGCGAGAGATGCGTGTCGGGGTCGAGCGAGCCGTAGCCGGTCTCGGGTACCGCCTTCAGGACGGCGTCGATGTAGAAGGAGGGATGCACCCGCTCAAGCTCTTCGCGCGCGGCCGGCGGGGCCTCTTCACGGACCAGATACTGAAACGCCTCATCTTCAAACGCGTGTAGGACGGCGCGCAGGCGGTCGGACGACTCCGGATGGCCGGGCGGGGTTTCGTGGTACAAGCACGCAGAATGCGTGAACAGGGCGGTGGTCATGGTCTCTAGTTTCGGCCATGGCGCGACGCGCCGCAAGCGAAGAGACCAAGGTTGCAGGACCAAATCGAGGCGCGGATCCAAGGGCTGCTGACGGCCGGCGCGGAGGACGAGCATGACGGCCTGATCAGCGGGCTCTTGCTCGACGGCGCGGGCGGCGCGCGCGAGGTGCAGTGGGCCGACGTGCGGGGCTGGACGCCGGAGCGCGGCGTGCTGTGGGTTCACTTGAACCGCACGAAAGAGGATTCCGACCACTATATCCGGCATGAGGCGGGGCTGGACGAGGTGGTGGTGGACGCGCTGCTCGCCGCCGATACGCGGCCGCGGGTGACGCCGCAGGGACAGGGGCTGATCGTCAATCTGCGCGGCGTGAACTTCAACCCAGGCGCCGAGCCCGAGGACATGATCTCGCTGCGCATTTGGATTCAGAAGCGGCGGATCATTACCTCGCGTGCGCGCCGCTCGATGGCGACGCGCGACGTGCAGGAGCGGCTCTCGCGCGGCACGGGGCCGAAGGACGAGATCGACTGTCTGTTCGAGTTGGCGCAGGCGTTGCTGTCGCGCGTCGGGCACGTCGTCGACGAGTTGTCGGACGCGGTGGACGGGCTGGAAGAGCAGGTCGTGGCCGGCGACATGGGGAAGGTGCGCGAGGAGCTTGCCCATGCGCGGCGGCGGGCGATCGCCTTGCGCCGGCATCTGGCGCCGCAACGCGAGGCGATGGCGCGGCTGACGGGTGAGCGGCACGAGATGCTGGACGCGATCGACTCGGCGCACTTTCGGGAGCTGGCGGATGAGACGACGCGCTACGTCGAAGAGCTGGACTCGATTCGCGAGCGGGCGAGCGTGGTGCAGGACGAGGTGTTGAACCGGCTCACCGAACGGCAGAACCGGAATTCGTATGTGCTGACCGTGGTGGCGGCGATCATGCTGCCGCTGAGTTTCGTCACGTCGCTGTTCGGTGTGAGTCTCGGCGGGATTCCGTTTGCCGGCGAGCCGGATGCGTTCTGGGTGCTGCTGTGGATCCTGGCGCTGATTATCGTGATCGAGATCGCGCTGTTCCGTTGGTCGAAGTGGTTTTGAGGCGCGGGTCAGCCGGCCTTCTTGTCGAGCGGCCGGCCCGGAGCTTCTTGCCAGCCGGGCTCGAAGCGGGCGCGCCAGTCTTCGCGGCTTAGGCGGAAGGCGTGGATGGTGGCGGGTGGCGTGCCGGGCTTCACCGTCGTGCCGACGTGGGTCCAGCGGCGGCGGATGAGGTGGTCGATCATCTTGTCGTTGCGGTCGGAGACTGTGCAACGGACGGCGGCCATGTCGAGGCGGTTGAAGAAGTGTTCGTAGATCAGATCGCAGGTGTCGTTCTGCGCGCCTTTCGCCCTCGCGCCGAGGTCGCCGACCACGACGTTGAGCAGGAATTCGCGGCGCGCCTCATCGACGTAGATGGCCCAGAAGCCGATGAAGGCGCCGGTCTCCTTCTCCCAGATGCCGAGAAGGTGGCAGCTGCGTCCGTCGAAACGCGCGATGTAGGCTGCGCGTTCGGCCTCGTTGATCGCGCGCGGCGCGGCGTTCAGCAGGCGGGCGGTCGTGGGGTTCGCGAGCCAGCTGCCCCAATCGGGGCGCGCGTCGGCGGCCGTCATTGTGCGCAAACGATAGTGCGCGCATTCCAGGCTGATGCTTTCGACCATGCGACTGCTCCGGCGACTCACTTGCGTGAGTCTACGCGCAAGCATCGCTGGATGAAGCTGTCAGCTCTTGAAGCCGATGCGGGCGTGGGTGCCGTCGCAGAAGGGTTTTGTTGAGGAGCCTCCGCAGCGGCAGAGGCGTGCGTTCTGAGCGCGGATGACGGTGCGGCCGGTGCCGGCGCAGATTTCGACGTTGCC